>NZ_JBJZOG010000063.1:0-36146 GCF_047200535.1 Micromonospora mangrovicola
GCCCGCTTCGGGTGGCGGCTACGGGAGCCGGGACTACGGTGGCGGCTACGGCGGCGAGCGGTACGACGAGCCGACCGGCCGCTACACCGGCGACAGCACCCAGTACGCCCCACCGGCCGACCCGTACCCGACCAGCACCTACCAGCCGGACCAGGGGGCGGGCTACGGCCAGCAGGACCCGGGTCACTACGGCCGCGGCCCGGAGCCCGACAAGGGCTACGGCGCGGACAACGGCTACGGGGCGGGCGGCTACGGCGCCCAGGGCGGCTACGACAGCGGCTCGGGCCGCGGTGGTTACGACAACGGCTCCCCGGGCGGCTACGACAGCGGTCAGCGGTCGGGCTACGACGGCTACGACCAGCGCGGCGGTTACGGCGGCGACGGCTACGGTCAGGCCCCGCAGGGTGGCTACGGCCAGCAGGGCGGCTACGGCCAGGAGCCCCCGCAGCAGCGGGGCGGCGGTTACGACAACCACGGCTACGACAACCACGGCTACGAGCAGGGCGGCCACTACGGTGACCCGGCCCAGGCCGGCCGGGGTCGCGCGGAGGAGCGCGGCGGGCGCCGGCTGGACTGGCTGGACGACTGACCGCCGGGCGCGACGCCCCGAGACAACGCGAGTAGTGGCCGCCCGGATGATCCGGGCGGCCACTTCGTTCTGCGTGGGCGTTCCGGCGGGCAGCGCGGCCCGCGGGCGGATGGACTGGATCAGGCAGCGGCGAAGTAGCCCTGGCGGAGCACCGGCACGACCTCGGAGACGCCGACCTGGACCGCGACCGCCACGTCCTCCGCGAAGCCACCCTCGGTCAACTCGCGGCCGGAGACGCAGCCCCGGACGGCGGCGGGTACGTCCGGCGTGCTGGCCAGCGCCGCGAGCGCCATCGCCGCCTCGACGGACAGCCCGCCCGGTACGCCGGCGAGGGCGTCCAGCACGCTGGCCGCCCCCAGCTGGTCCTCCACGCAGGGCCGCAACGAGCCGTCCGGCCAGCGCTCCCCGGCGGCCACCACGCCCACGGGTGCGGCGGTCGAGCCGTACCCCTCGGCGCGCAGCCAACGCCCGACGGCGCGGGCGTTACGCAGGCAGGCCGCGACCACCGGCACGCCGGTGGCGCTCGCGGCAGCGCTGATCGCCGAACCGTTCGGCGAGGGCAGCACCAGGTCGTCGACGACCGGCGCGGTACGCAACGCCGCCGGCGAGAGCGACCACGGGTGTTCCGGGGTCATCTGCCGGCGACCGACCGCGGCCACGGCACCCACCCGGCGGGCGTACTCGGCCGCCTGCTCTCCCCAGGGGAAGGGGTGCACCCGCATGCCACGGCCGGCCGCAACCTCGACGGCGGTGGTGAACGAGAGCACGTCCACCACCACCAGGGCCGCGCAGACCCGGCCGAGCTCCGCCGCCCCGGCCAGCCCCCAGTCGAACCGGGCGCCGGAACCGGGCTGGGCGTACACGGCCAAGGCCAGGGCCTCAGCGCTGATCGGGCGCGGCGGGCTGGTCCGGGTCACCGGGAGCCGTCGTGGACCCGTCCGGTCCGTCCTCGGCCGGGGCGGGGGCCGCCTCGGCAGCGTCCGCCGTCGGGTCCGCGACCGCCTCCGGGGCGTCCGCGGTTTCCGGACCGGCCTCGGTGGCGTCCACCTCGACCGGCTGCCCGTCCTCACCGGCTGCACCGGCCCGGGCGATCGGCTCGGCGGCCACCGCGTCGACGTCGACGTCCACCGGCTGCTCGGCGGTGGCCGGCAGGACGGTGGCGGTCCCGGTACGGGTCGCCTCCACCGCCACCTGGGCCGCCTCCTCGCCGCCGAACAGGCGCGGCAGGGTCGCGGTGTGCGCGGCACGCAGCTCGTCGAGGCCGATCCGGAACTGGCCGCGCACCTCCAGGGCGCCGCCGGCCGGGTCGGTGACCCCGATGAACTCCCACGGCACCCCGCGCTCGGCGCAGAGGGCGGTGAACGCCTTCTCGTGCCCGCGCGGCACCGAGACGAGCGCGCGGCCGGCGGACTCGCTGAACAGGAACACGAACGGCATCGAACCGTCGGCGAAGTGTTCCGGCAGCGCGACCTGGGCACCGACCCCACGCCGCAGGCAGGACTCGACCAGGCTCTGCGCGAGGCCGCCGTCGGAGAGGTCGTGCGCGGAGCTGAGGTGGCCCACCCGGGCCGCCTCGGCCAGCAGGTCGGCGAGCTGCCGCTCCCGGGCCAGGTCGACCTGCGGCGGGATGCCGCCGAGGTGCTCGTGGGTGACCCAGGCCCACTCCGAGCCGGAGAGCTCGACGTGCGTCTCGCCCAGCAGGAAGAGCTGGTCGTGGTCGCCACCCGGGCGCGGCATGAAGCCCATCGGCACCCGCTCGGCGACGTTGTCCAGCATGCCCAGCACGCCGACCACCGGGGTCGGGTGGATGGCCGCCGCGCCGGTCTGGTTGTAGAAGCTGACGTTGCCGCCGGTGACCGGGATGCCCAGCTCCAGGCAGCCGTCCGCCAGGCCGCGGACGGCCTCGGCGAACTGCCACATCACGCCCGGGTCCTCCGGCGAGCCGAAGTTGAGGCAGTTGGTCACCGCGATCGGCTTCGCGCCGGTCACCGCCACGTTCCGGTACGCCTCGGCCAGCGCAAGCTTCGTCCCGTGGTACGGATCGAGGCGCGCGTACCGGCCGTTGCCGTCGACGGAGAGGGCGACACCGAGGCCGGTCCGCTCGTCGATCCGGACCACGCCGGAGTCCTCCGGCTGGGCGAGCACGGTGTTGCCGAGCACGTACCGGTCGTACTGCTCGGTGACCCAGGTCTTGTCGGCCAGGTTCGGCGACGCGATCATCCGCAGCACGGTCTCCCGGAGCGTCTCCGGCGTGACCGGCCGGGGCAGCGTCTCGGCCCGGTCGGCCTGGAGCAGGATGAGGTCGGCCGGCTCGCGCATCGGGCGGGCGTACACCGGCCCGTCGTCGACCAGGG
Source organism: Micromonospora mangrovicola (assembly GCF_047200535.1). Lineage (NCBI taxonomy): Bacteria > Bacillati > Actinomycetota > Actinomycetes > Micromonosporales > Micromonosporaceae > Micromonospora > Micromonospora mangrovicola. Next base: position 2,944 of record NZ_JBJZOG010000063.1, read on the forward strand.
AGCCCGGCGGCACGTCGACCACCATCCGGTCACGCCAGGTGATCAGCAGGCGGCCCGGCTGGCCGTCCGGGGCCGGCGGGGTGACCTCACCGATCGCGGTGGCGAGCACGCCCCACTTGTCGGCGGTCTTGAGCACCGCCTCCAGCTTGTCCGGGGCGACGACCAGCAGCATCCGCTCCTGGGACTCGCTGGCCAGGATCTCCTGCGGCTCCATCGAGGGCTCGCGCAGCGGCACCCGCTCCAGCCACACCCGCATGCCGGTGCCGGCGGCCGCGGCGGTCTCGGTGAGCGCGCAGGTCAGGCCGGCGCCACCGAGGTCCTGGATGCCGACGACCAGCTCGGCGTCGTACAGCTCGAGGCATGCCTCGATCAGCAGCTTCTCGGTGAACGGGTCGCCCACCTGGACCGACGGACGGCGCTGCTCGCTGCTCTCGTCGAAGGTGGCGCTGGCCAGCACCGACACGCCGCCGATGCCGTCGCGGCCGGTCTTGGCGCCCATCAGCACCACGACGTTGCCGGGGCCGGCGGCCTCCTTCTTCTGCAGCCGGTCGACCGGCAGCACGCCGAGGCAGAGCGCGTTGACCAGAGGGTTGCCCTGATAGCAGGGGTCGAAGACGACCTCGCCGCCGATGTTCGGCAGGCCAAGGCAGTTGCCGTAGCCGCCGACGCCGGCCACCACGCCGGGGAGCACCCGGGCGGTGTCCGGGTGGTCGGCCGCGCCGAAGCGCAGCGGGTCCATCACCGCGACCGGGCGGGCGCCCATGGCGAGGATGTCCCGGACGATGCCGCCGACGCCGGTCGCCGCGCCCTGGTAAGGCTCCACGAAGCTCGGGTGGTTGTGCGACTCGACCTTGAAGGTCACCGCCAGCTCGTCGGAGACCCGGACCACGCCGGCGTTCTCACCGATGCCGGCGAGCAGCCGGTCGCTCGGCGGTGCCTTCTCGCCGAACTGGCGCAGGTGCACCTTGCTCGACTTGTAGGAGCAGTGCTCGCTCCACATGATCGAGTACATGGCCAGCTCGGCCTGGGTGGGCCGGCGGCCGAGGATGTGCCGGATCCGGTCGTACTCGTCGTCGCGGAGGCCCAGCTCCGCGTACGGCTGGAGCTCGTCCGGGGTGTCGACGGCCTGGGGGACGGTGTCCACGCCGTGTGCCCAGTCGTCGGCCGGGCCGGCCTGCGGCCCGACGGGCGGGGTCTCCCGCAGGGCCGCGTCCGGATGGGTGGTCATGACCTCTCCTCGCTGCGCTCGCCGCCGTGGCGGCGGGTGAGCCGACCGGTGATCCCGCCGCGCGCGGTCGCCGGACCACTCTTCGTTCGCGACTGGGGCGCTCGCAGCCCGGGCTCGCTCCTCGCGGTCACGCCGGCGCCCCCACCAGGTGCTTGAGCACCGAGGTGAAGAAGCCCAGACCGTCCAGGGAGGGGCCGGTGAGCGCCTCCACCGCGTGCTCGGGATGCGGCATGATGCCGACCACGTTGCCGGCCTCGTTGGTGATCGCGGCGATGTCGCGCTGCGAACCGTTGGGGTTGCCGCCGAGGTAGCGGGCGACGACCCGGCCCTCGGCCTCCAGCCGGTCCAGGGTCGCGGGGTCGGCGACGTAGCAGCCCTCGCCGTTCTTGACCGGGATCAGCACCTCCTGGCCCGGCTGGAACACGTTGGTCCAGGCGGTGCCGACGGCCTCGATGCGCAGGATCTGGTCCCGGTTGCGGAAGTGCAGGTGCTGGTTGCGGGTGAGCGCGCCGGGGAGCAGGTGGGCCTCGCAGAGGATCTGGAAGCCGTTGCAGATGCCGAGCACCGGGAGACCGCCCCGGGCGGCGTCCACGATCGTCTCCATCACCGGGGCGAACCGCGCGATGGCGCCGCACCGCAGGTAGTCACCGTAGGAGAAACCGCCGGGCAGGACGACGGCGTCCACCCCGTGCAGCTCCGGGTCACCGTGCCAGAGCCGGACCGGCTCGGCGCCGGCGATCCGCACGGCCCGCGCCGCGTCCCCGTCGTCGAGCGACCCGGGGAAGGTCACCACACCGACCCGGGCGGTCACGGGTGCGCGTCCACGGTCTCGTCGGCCTCGACCAGGTGGACGGTGAAGTCCTCGATGACCGGGTTGGCGAGCAGTTTGTCGGCGATCTCCCGGGCCCGGTCCAGGTCCGGTTCGCCGGTGAACTCGATCTCGATCCGCCTGCCGATCCGGACCGAGGCGACGTCACTGACGCCGAGCCGGGGCAGCGCGTTTGCGACGGCCTGGCCCTGCGGATCGAGGATCTCGGGCTTGAGCATGACGTCGACGACGACGCGAGGCACGGGGCACTCCTGACTGTGTACGCAGTTGGGTGCCGGCCCACTACGGGCGAGCGCAGCCAGCCTACCTGGCAGATACCGCCTGGCCCGCACCGGCCGGGGCCAGTTCAGGCAGTGATCGGCGTAACCGGCCGGCAGGGCGGAACGCCGATGCGGGTTCGTTGCGACCTCGATACGAATTCGTTGTACCGGTTCCCGCCCGGGCGGCGCGGACAACCCGCTGAACAGGCACTTTCTCTCGTTCGAGGTGGACCTGGGACTGGTTTCCGACAGACCGGCCGGACGCCGGCGGGAGCAGGCACCGGGATCGGTCGATCCCGATGGGGATCTGGCGACGGAACGCCGGCACCCCTCGCCGCCTCATCTTCGGGCGTCGATGTTTCCATCGGGTGCAACCGGGCCCGGACCACCTCGGTGGCCGGTGTCCGACGGTTAGGACCACGTGCGGCGCGGATGGCCCGGGGACACCCCGACCGTCCGCGCCGCGCCGTTTTGCAGCATCCGATCAGGTGAACACGGCTCGCGAACCGGCCGCCGACGGGCTGACAGCATCGGAACTGTGCTGGTCGTGACGACGGATCAACTGCCCGGCTACGAGATCCGCCAGATCCTCGGCGAAGTTGTCTCCTCGATGGCGAGGACCCGGAACCCGTACCGCGAGGGAGTCAAGAACCTCCGCGGTGGCGCCTACGACCCGCTGGCACCGGACAACCTCACCCGGTGGCGCACCGACTCGGTGGCCCGCCTCGGCGAGGAGGCGCGGCGACTCGGCGCGAACGCGGTGATCGGCATGCGTTTCGACAGCCGGGACTGCGGTGAGATGTGGATGGAGATCTGCGCGTACGGCACAGCCGTCATCGCGGTACCCAAGATGCCGGACGTCATGCCGCCCGACCAGCCCATGGTGGCGGCCGACACGGCCCACGAGCCGGAGATCGCCGAGGCCCCCGGCGGCATCGCCGAACCGGCGAGCGCCCCCAACCTAGCCTCGGCCGCCGAAACCCCCACCCGCGACTCCTGATCCACCCACCCCATCCGCTCGTGTTGATCAAGGGGTTTACGTCATTGAGGAGATCAACCCGGACGCAAACCCCTTGATCAACACGACCAGGGGGGGTGGGGGGTGGGGGTTAGAGGATGGGGGGTGGGGAGTAGGCGGCGGCGTCGGGGTGGGTTTCGACGATCTTGGCGATGCGGGCGGTGACCCGGTCGACCTGGGCTCCCGCGGCGCCGACGAAGGCGTTGCGGTCGGCGACCAGAGCGTCGATCTCGGCGCGGGTCAGGCCGAGGCGGCCGTCCGCGGCGAGGCGGTCGAAGAGGTCGTTCTCGGTTGCGCCCTTCTCCCGCATGGCCAGCGCCACCGCGACCGCGTGCTCCTTGATCACCTCGTGCGCCACCTCCCGGCCGACTCCGCGCCGGACCGCCGCCACCAGGATCTTGGTGGTGGCCAGGAACGGCAGGAAGCGCTCCAGCTCCCGGTTGATCACCGCCGGGTACGGGCCGAACTCGTCCAGCACCGTGAGGAAGGTCTGGAACAGCCCGTCCGCGGCGAAGAACGCGTCGGGCAGGGCGACCCGCCGGACCACCGAGCAGGAGACGTCCCCCTCGTTCCACTGGTCGCCGGCCAGTTCGCCGACCATCGAGAGGTAACCTCGGATGATCACCGCGAAGCCGTTCACCCGCTCCGACGAGCGGGTGTTCATCTTGTGCGGCATCGCGCTGGAGCCCACCTGGCCGGGCTTGAAGCCCTCGGTGACCAACTCCTGGCCGACCATCAGCCGGATCGTGGTGGCCAGCGACGACGGCGCGGCGGCCACCTGGGCCAGCGCGGAGAGCACGTCGAAGTCCAGCGAGCGCGGGTAGACCTGGCCGACGCTGTCCAGCACCCGGCTGAATCCGAGGTGCTCGGCCACCCGGCGCTCCAGCTCGGCCACCTTGTCGGCGTCACCGTCGAACAGGTCGAGCTGATCGGCGGCGGTGCCGACCGGCCCCTTGATGCCGCGCAGCGGGTAGCGGTCGATCAGGTCCGCCAGCCGCTCGTACGCGATCAGCAGTTCCTCGGCGGCCGAGGCGAACCGCTTGCCCAGCGTGGTGGCCTGCGCGGCGACGTTGTGCGACCGGCCGGTCATCACCAGGCCGGCGTACTCGTGGGCGTGCCAGGCGAGCCGGACCAGGGTGGCCACCACCCGGTCCCGGATCAGTTCCAGCGAGGCGCGGATCTGCAGCTGCTCGACGTTCTCGGTGAGGTCCCGGGAGGTCATCCCCTTGTGCACGTGCTCGTGCCCGGCGAGCGCGCTGAACTCCTCGATCCGGGCCTTCACGTCGTGCCGGGTGACCCGCTCCCGGGCCGCGATCGAGGTCAGGTCGACGTCGTCGACGACCCGCTCGTACGCCTCGACCACCCCGTCCGGCACCGGCACGCCGAGGTCCCGCTGGGCCTTCAGCACGGCGAGCCAGAGCCGCCGCTCCATCCGTACCTTCTCCTCCGGGGACCAGAGGGCGACCAGCTCGGGCGAGGCGTACCGGTTGGCGAGCACGTTCGGGATCGTCGTCACGGCCCTCATTCTCCGGTACGCCCTGACCAGGGTTCTGGTCGGGCCACGATGGCTCCGCAGGAGGGACCGGGCGGACCCGGGCGCTCACGCGATCTGGCGGATGGCATCCGCCGCGTAAACGCAGCCGTATACTCAGGCGTATGACGACGATGATGCGGGTGAGTCCGGAGACCCGCGAGCAGGTGCTCCGGGTCGCCCACGAGGACTACGGCGGAGTCAGCGCGGACGAGGCCGTCAAGCGGCTCCTCCAGGAGCACTGGCAGGCCAAGGCCGTCGCGGCGATGGACCACTACCGCGCCGTCGACCGGGAAGGCTGGACGGAATACCTCGTCGAGGCCGACGGCTGGCACCGCGCGGACGCCACGGTCGCCGACCCGTGGGACGAGGAGGCGTGACCCGACAGGTCCGACCCTGGGAGGTCTGGTGGCTCGACTTCGACCCGACATCCGGTCATGAGCAGCGGGGCCACCGTCCCGCCCTGGTGGTGTCCTCCGCGTTCCACCTGGCCCTCACCGGGAGCGCACTGGCCAGCGTCCTGCCGTTGACCACCCGGGAGCGTCCCGGGTGGCTGCACCGCCTCCGGATCGACCTCCCCGGCCAGCGAGGCGGCTGGGCGATCACCGAGCAGATTCGTACGGTCTCCACCGGCCGGTTCACCGGACGGGGGCCGATCCACCGGCTGACCCCGGAGCAGGTCACCCAGGTACGCGACGTCCTCCGCCAGATGATCGACGTCTGATTGACGCAGGGGTCGTGCGTTGCGCCGGGTCAGCGCTCCAGGATCGCGGTCACGCCCTGCCCACCGGCGGCGCAGATGGAGATGAGACCCCGCCCGCTCCCCTTCCGGTCGAGGAGCTTGGCCAGGGTGGCCACGATCCGCCCACCGGTGGCGGCGAACGGGTGCCCGGCGGCCAGCGAGGAGCCGTTGACGTTGAGCCGCTCCCGGTCGATCGAGCCGAGCGGGGCGTCCAGGCCCAGCCGCTCCTTGCAGAAGTCCGGCGACTCCCAGGCGGCCAGGGTGGCCAGCACCTGTGAGGCGAACGCCTCGTGGATCTCGTAGTAGTCGAAGTCCTGAAGGCTCAGGCCGGCCCGGGCCAGCATTCGGGGCACCGCGTAGGCGGGGGCCATCAGCAGCCCCTCGTCGCCGTGCACGAAGTCGACCGCGGCGGTCTCGGACCAGGAGAACCAGGCCAGCACCGGCAGGTTGTGCTTTCGGGCCCACTCCTCGCTGGCCAGCAGCACCGTGGACGCGCCGTCGGTGAGCGGGGAGGAGTTGCCGGCGGTCATGGTGGCCCGCTCGGCGTCCGGCCCCTTGGCGCCGAACACCGGCTTGAGCGAGCCGAGCTTCTCCAGGCTGGTGTCCGGCCGGAGAATCTGGTCGCGGGTCAGCCCCAGGTAGGGGGTCATCAGGTCGTCGAAGAACCCCTTGTCGTACGCGGCGGCGAGCCGCTGGTGCGAGCGGAGCGCCAGCTCGTCCTGGGCCTGCCGGTCGACGTTCCAGAGCAGCGCCGTCCGTGCGGCGTGCTCCCCCATGGACAGTCCGGTGCGCGGCTCCGCGTTGCGCGGGATCTCCGGCCTGAACGGCTGGTGCGGGCGGAGCTTCGCGGCGACCTTCAGCCGCTCGCCGAGGGTCCGGGCGGAGTTGAGCTGGAGCAGGGTGCGGCGCAGGTCCTCGTTGATGGCCAGCGGCGCGTCCGAGGTGGTGTCCACGCCACCGGCGATGCCGACCTCGATCTGCCCGAGGGCGATCTTGTTGGCGACCAGGATGGCGGCCTCCAGGCCGGTGCCGCAGGCCTGCTGGATGTCGTACGCCGGGGTGTGCGGGTCGAGGCGGGAGCCGAGCACCACCTCGCGGGTGAGGTTGAAGTCCCGGGAGTGCTTGAGCACCGCGCCGGCGACCACCTCGCCGACCCGCTGCTCGGCCAGGCCGAACCGGGCGACCAGCCCGTCCAGGGCCGCGCCGAGCATGTCGGCGTTGGACGCGTGCGCGTAGCGCGAGTTGGACCGGGCGAAGGGGATGCGGTTGCCGCCGATGACCGCGACCCGCCGGACACTCTGCACGATCGGCCTCCTCTGAGCTGTTGCCCGAACCCTACTCGCCAGTAGGCTACGCCTATGACCGACAGGTACGCGAGCTTCGTCCAGACGGGGGCCGGTCGGGCGCTGGTCAAGCGCCTCGGGCTGCCCGACCCGCCCCGACTGCGCCGGCACACGCCGGGCGATCCGCTCGTTCCCGGGCCGGTCCTGCTCGGCGCCGCGACCGGCGGCCGGCTCGCCGAGCAGGTCACCAAGATGCTGACCTTCGCCGGGGTCGAGCTGCGCGACCCGGTCGCCGCCACCGACGCCACGGCACGCTACGCCGGCCTGGTGTACGACGCCACCGGCATCACCGACTCCACCGGGCTGCGCCAGCTCTACGACTTCTTCCACCCGCACGCCCGTTCCCTGACCCCGAGCGGCCGGGTGATCGTGCTGGGCACCCCGCCCGCGGAGTGTGGTTCGCCCCGAGAGGCGACCGCCCAGCGGGCCCTGGAGGGGCTCACCCGCAGCGTCGGCAAGGAGTTCGGCCGGGGCGTCACCGCCCAGCTGGTGTACGTGGCGAAGGACGGCGACGCCGGCACCCCGGTCAGCCTGGAGGCCACCCTGCGCTTCCTGTTGTCCGGCCGCTCCGCGTACGTCTCCGGTCAGGTGATCCACGTCGGCACCGGCACCGCCACCGCGCCGGCCGACTGGGACCGGCCGCTGGACGGGCAGGTCGTGCTGGTCACCGGCGCGGCCCGGGGCATCGGCGCGGCCCTGGCGAAGGTGCTCGCCCGGGACGGCGCCAAGGTCGTGGCGCTGGACGTCCCGGCCGCCGGGGACGCGCTGGCCGAGGTGGCCAACGAGATCGGTGGCAGCGCGGTGCAGCTCGACCTGACCGCGCCGGACGCCCCGACCCGGCTGGCCGAGCACCTGGCGAGCCGGCACGGCCGGGTCGACGTGGTGGTGCACAACGCCGGCATCACCCGGGACCGGACCCTCGGCCGGATGGACGCGGACCGCTGGGACCAGGTCATCGACGTGAACCTGTCCAGCCAGGAGCGGATCAACGACGTGCTGCTGGAACGCGACCTGATCCCGGCCGGCGGCCGGATCGTCTCGGTCTCCTCGATCGCCGGCATCGCCGGCAACCGGGGCCAGACCAACTACGCGACCAGCAAGGCCGGCGTGATCGGCCTGGTCGACTCGCTCGCCCCGGTGCTGCGGGAGCGGGGCATCAGCCTCAACGCGGTCGCGCCCGGGTTCATCGAGACCCGGCTGACCGCGCGGATCCCGCTGATGATCCGAGAGGCGGGCCGGCGGATGAACAGCATGGCCCAGGGCGGCCTGCCGGTGGACGTGGCGGAGACGATCGGCTGGCTGGCCTGGCCGGCGACCGGCGCGGTCAGCGGCAACATCGTCCGGGTCTGCGGCCAGAGCCTGCTGGGGGCGTGATGGTGCGGCGCAAGCGGCGGTCGGAGGAGCCGGCCGAGGAACTGTCCGTGCACGAGCTGATCGAGGGGCCGACGCAGGACCTCACCGCGGCCCGGAACGCCCTGACCGCACGCGGCGGCCCGGAGCCGTCGCGCACTCCGGCGACGGAGCCTCCCCATCTCTCCGCCGAGGCGACCCAGGACCTGTCCGCGCTGGCGGGCGACCTGACCCACGACCTCTCCGCTGCGGCTGCGGCGGCCGCGTCGAGCCGGTCGGCGGCCACGCCGAACGCGGCCGGGCCAGCCGGACCGGAGGGGCGGGTCCGGATCGACCTGCCCCGGCTGCCGGCGGCCGGCGCGCTCTACCGGCGCGCCCTGCTCGGCGCGCTGCCCGGGACGGGCCGCCGGCGCGGCCGGGACGTGCCCGAGGTGGAGCTGGGCGTCACCGGCGTGACGGTGGACCGGGCCCACCTGGCCGACTACGACCGGGTCTGCGGGTTCCGGCTGGCCGACCGGCTGCCGGCGACCTACCTGCACGTGCTGGGTTTCCCGCTGTCGCTGCGGCTGATGACCGCGCCGGAGTTCCCCATCCCGCTGACCGGGGTGGTGCACGTGGCGAACCGGATCACCGTGCACCGGCCGGTCGAGGCCGGCGAGACGCTGGACTTCCGCACGTACGCCGGGAACCTGCGCCCGCACGAGCGGGGTCGGCAGCTCGACGTGGTGCTGGTCGGCTCGATCGACGGCGAGGAGGTCTGGCGGGGCGTCTCGACGTACCTCGGGAAGGACCGGAAGGCGGGCGGCGGCCCGCGGCGCGACCGGGGTGACCGCCCGGCCCCGCCGGCCTCGTCGGCGCACTGGCGGGTGACGCCGCGGGTCGGCACCGACTACGCCCGGGTCTCCGGTGACCACAACCCGATCCACACCTCGAAGCTGGGGGCACGGCTGTTCGGCTTTCCGCGCCCGATCGCGCACGGCATGTGGAGCAAGGCGCGGTGCCTGGCCGCGCTGGAGAGCCGGCTGCCGGAGGCGTACACGGTGGACGTCTCGTTCAAACTGCCGGTGCCGCTGCCGTCCACGGTGGCCTTCGGCGCCACCACCGCCGGCACGGGCTGGGACTTCGCCCTGCACGGCGCACGGGACGGACGGCCGCACCTGGTGGGCACCGTCCGCTGAGGAGAGAGGGGCTTGGCGTTCCCGCTCTCGTGCGCTAAGTTGTTCTCAGGTTGAGTTGTTCTCAGAGTGAGAGAGACGACGTGAACGAGCAGGACTTCCTCGCCGCGTACGACCCGCGGGACTACCCGGCGGTCGCGGTCACCGTCGACGTGGTGGCGCTCACCATCCGCGAGGGCGCGCTGCATCTCCTGCTGATCCGCCGAGGCGCGCCGCCGTACGAGGGGCACTGGGCGCTGCCCGGCGGCTTCGTCCGCCCCGACGAGGACCTGGCCGGCGGCGCCCGCCGCGAGCTGTCCGAGGAGGCCGGGCTCGGCGGCGAGCGGCTGCGCCGGGTGCACCTGGAACAGCTCGGCAGCTACGGCGCACCGGACCGGGACCCCCGGATGCGGGTCGTCTCGGTCGCGCACCTGGCCTTCGCCCCCGACCTGCCCGACCCGGCCGCCGGCACCGACGCCGACGAGGCGGTCTGGCTGCCGGTGACCGCGCTGACCAGCCGGCAGCTCGCCTTCGACCACGCCCGGATCATCGACGACGGCCTGGAGCGGGCCCGCTCGAAGCTGGAGTACACGCCGCTGGCCACCCGGTTCCTCGCGCCCGAGTTCACCGTCACCGAGCTGCGCGAGGTCTACGAGACGGTCTGGGGGCACCCGCTGCACGCCGGGAACTTCCACCGCAAGGTGCTGTCCGTGCCGGGGTTCGTGGAGAGCACCGGCGCCAGCACCGAGCGCGGCGGGGCGCGCGGCGGCCCCCGGGCCAAGCTCTACCGGGCCGGCGACGCCCGGCTGCTGCACCCGGCGCTGCTGCGCCCAGCCCGGGAGGAGACGGTGCGGTGAGGACCGAGGAGGCGAACCGGCTCGCCGCCCGCTGCATGACCTGGCCGACTGCCGACCCCGCACCGCACGAGCGGCGCGCCCGCACGGCCGACCCCGGCGCCCGGCCCGACGAGGCGCCGGCGCGGCCGTACGGGCCGCGTACCGACCAGCCGTTCATCCTCAACCTTTAGGGAGGCTGCCATGGGCAGCGGGATCTGGTCCACCGACGTGTACCGCGCCGCCGACCGCTACCGCCGGGCCACCGGCGCGAGCGCCTTCTCCTACAGCGACAGCGGGGCGCGGACCGTGCACCCCGCACTGGATCCGCGCGGAGCGGTCCGGGAGAGCCGGGACTCCGCCGAGCACCCGCAGTCGACCCCCATCGCCGTGCTCTTCGACGTGACCGGCTCGATGGGCCACGTGCCCCGGGTTCTCCAGACCAAGCTGCCGCAGCTGCTCGGCCTGCTGCTGCGGCAGGGATACGCCCGCGATCCGCAGATCATGTTCGGCGCGATCGGGGACGCCACCTGCGACCGGGTGCCGTTGCAGATCGGCCAGTTCGAGTCGGACAACCGGATGGACGACGACCTCGGCCGGATCGTGCTGGAGGGCGGCGGGGGCGGCCAGATGACCGAGTCGTACGAGCTGGCCATGTACTTCATGGCCTGGCACACGGTCACCGACTGCTGGGAGCAGCGGGGCCGGCGCGGCTACCTGTTCATCATCGGCGACGAGCTGGCGTACCCGCGGGTGAAGGCCCGCGAGGTGGCCCGGCTGATCGGCGACGAGCTGGTCGAGGACGTGTCGCTGCGGCGGATCGTGGACGAGGTGACCTCGCGCTGGGACACCTACCACCTGCTCCCGGCCGGCAGCGCCTACGCCGGCAACCGGACGGTGCTGGACTTCTGGCGTGGCCTGCTCGGGCAGAACGCCGTCGAGCTGGACGACCTGGACGCGGTCTGCGAGACCATCGCGCTCACCGTCGGCCTCGGCGAGCAGGTGATCGACCTCAGCGACGGGCTGGGCGACCTGGCCCGGACCGGCTCGACGGCCACCCGCACCGTGTGGCGGGCGCTGGCGCGGCTGGGCGGCGGCCGGCGGGCCCAGCGGACCTCGCCGCCGCTGCCCCGCAACACGCGCTGGGGAGCGACCCGGCTGTGAACCACGTGATGGTGGTCGACCTCGGATTCGGCGACGCCGGCAAGGGCACCGTCGTGGACTGGCTCTGCGCGAGCCGGCCGGTGCACACGGTGGTCCGGTTCAACGGGGGCGCGCAGGCGGCGCACAACGTCGCGCTGCGCGACGGACGGCACCACACGTTCGCGCAGTTCGGCTCGGGAACCTTCCGCCCCGGGGTCCGGACGCACCTGTCGCGGCACGTGGTGGTGGACCCGCTGGCGCTGGCCGCCGAGGCCGACCACCTCACGTCGGTGGGAGTGCCCGACGCGCTGGACCGGCTGACCGTGGACGGCGAGGCGCTGCTGGCCACGCCCTATCACCGGGCCGCGAACCGGGCGCGGGAGATCGCCCGGGGAGCCGACCGGCACGGCTCCTGCGGGCTGGGGGTGGGCGAGGCGGTGGCGTACGGCCTCGCCCACCCCGACGAGGCGCCCCGGGTGGCCGACTGCCGCCGCCCGGCGCTGCTGCGCCGCCGGCTCGCCGCGCTGCGGGACCGGCTCACCGCCGAGCTGGGCCCGCTGGACGCCCCGCCGGTCGAGGACTGCCTGCCCGCGTACGCCGCTTTCGCGCAGCGGGTGGGCATCGTCGACCGGGCGTACCTGGCCGGGGTGCTGCGCGCCGGGACCTGCGTCTTCGAGGGGGCGCAGGGGGTGCTGCTCGACGAGTGGCACGGCTTCCACCCGTACACGACGTGGAGCACCACCACCTTCGCCAACGCCGAGACGCTGCTCGCCGAGGCGGGCCTGGCCGGCACCGCGCAGCGGCTCGGGGTGCTGCGGGTGACCACCACCCGGCACGGCCCGGGGCCGCTGGTCACCGAGGATCCGACGCTGCCGTTCACCGACCCGCACAACCCGAGCAACCCCTGGCAGGGCCGGTTCCGGTTCGGTCACTTCGACGCGGTCGCCCACCGGTACGCCCTCGCCGTCGCCGGCGGGGTGGACGGGCTGGCGCTGACCCACGTCGACCTGGCCGGCCCCGGGCTGCGGATCTGCCGTCGCTACGACATTCTCGACCGGCTGGTCACCGGCCCGGCCGGCGACCTGGACCGGCAGGCCGCGCTCACCGCCCGGCTGCTGGCGGCCCGCCCGGTGTACGCCGACCCGCCCGCCGACTGGCCCGCGGCGGTGGCCGCGGAGCTGGGCGTACCGGTGGTGCTCAGCTCGCACGGGCCGACCGCCGAGCAGAAGCTGGCCGCCTTCGCCGGTGCCGTTTCCGCCCCCCGCTGACACCCCACCGTCGAGCATGAGGGCATGGGGGACGTGCTCGACCTGCTGCACCACACGGTGACCTCGCCGTGGGTCTACCTGGTGATCATCGCGGTCACCGCGGTCGACGCGTTCTTCCCGGCGATCCCGGGCGAGACCGTGGTGATCACCGCTGCGGTCTTCGCGGCCGGCGGGGAGCCGAACCTGGTCGCGGTGATCGTGACGGCCGCGCTCGGGGCGCTGGCCGGCGACCACCTCTCGTACGCGATCGGGCGCGGCGGCGGTGCGCACCGGCTGGCCCGGCTGCCCGCCGACAGCCGGCGGCGGGCCGGCTCCGAGTGGGCCCGCCGGGCGGTCGACCGGCGCGGTGGGATGATCCTGACCACCGCCCGGTACGTCCCCGGCGGCCGGACCGCGGTCACCCTGACCATGGGCGCGGTCCGCTACCCGGTGCGCTGCTTCCTGATGTACGACGGGCTCGCCTGCGGCACCTGGGCGACCTACTGCGGGCTGCTCGGCTACTTCGGCGGGCTGGCCTTCGAGCGGGACCCGGTCCGGGGTCTGCTCGTCGGCGTCGGGCTCTCCCTGGCGGCCACCGGGCTGTTCGAGGTGGCCCGCTGGGCCCGCCGCCGCGCTCGCACCCGCGCCGCGGTCCGCCAGCCGCGGTGACGGCGGACCCGCCTGCCGCCGCGACCCGTTGCTCAACTCAAGATGCGGCAACCCGCGGCTTTCCGGGCCTCGGACCGCCCACGTCGCCGAGATCCGGGTGGAGCGCCGCGGTTCCGGGCGGTGACTCAGTCGGCCGGCGGGTGCCAGGCGACACCGCGCAGCAGCTGGTCGGCGCCGAGCCAGGCGACGTTCATCATCCGGGTGGCGGTCTTCTCCGGGTCGGCCTCGGGATGGTCGGCGAGCCAGTCGGCCAGTGACTCGGTCGCCCCGACCAGGGCGTACGCGACCACCTCCAGGTCGGTGGCGCCGACCTCGCGGCCCTTTGCCCGCAGCGCGTGGTCGAGCATGCCGGCGACCACCTCGACCAGCCGTTCGCGCATGGTGGCCAGTTCGCCGGCGAACGGCTGGGAGCCGCGGGCCTGCCGGTAGAGCACCGCCCAGCCGTCCCGGTGCGCGCCGACGAAACCAAAGAAGGCGCGCAGCCCGCGCCAGAGTCGCTCGTCGGCGGGCAGATCGGGGGCCGCCGCCCCGGCGATGGCCTCCATCATCCGGGTGCCTTCCCGGTGCAGGCAGGCGACGAAGAGCTCCTCCTTCGTCCCCAGGTAGGCGTAGACCATCGGTTTGGAGATGCCGGCGTCGTCGGCGATCTCGTCCATGCTGGCCGCGTGGAAGCCCCGGCGGGAGAAGACCTTGACCGCCGCGTCGAGCATCTGCTGCTCGCGGACGGCCCGGGGCAGGCGCTTGAAGGTGGGTGTGCCGGACACCCTTGCGAGCATACCTACTCGTGCGTAAGGTTACGCGAGAGTAACCAAAGTCGGCCCGCTCCGAGAGGTGCATCCCCCATGACTGGCTTCGACCCGGCCAACTTCGCGAACGTCGGCCCCAAGGAGTTCGCGCAGCTGGTGAAGTCCACCCCCGACGACAAGATCGCCGAGATCATGTCGGGCGACCTGCGCGGCAAGGTGCTGAGCGAGGTCTTCAACCGGATGCCGGCGCTGTTCCGCGCCGACCGCGCCGGCTCCACCAACGCGGTCATCCACTGGAACATCACCGGTCGCCCGGACGGCGGCACCGACACCTACGAGATCGTCATCGAGAACGGCACCTGCACCGTCTCGGAGACCCCGACCCGGGACCCGAAACTGAGCCTCACCATGGGTCCGGTCGAGTTCCTGAAGATCGTCTCCGGTGGCGCCAACCCGGTCATGATGTTCATGACCGGCAAGCTCAAGGCCAAGGGCGACCTGGGCCTGGCCGCCAACATCGCCAACCTGTTCGACATCCCCAAGGCCTGACCGTGGCCGAGTTCTCGCTCGACCTGAACGAGGAACAGCGGGACCTTCGCGACTGGGTGCACGGCTTCGCCGCCGAGGTCGTGCGCCCGGCCGCAGCCGAGTGGGACGCCCGCGAGGAGACCCCCTGGCCGATCATCCAGGAGGCGGCGAAGGTCGGCCTCTACGGCTTCGAGTTCCTCGCCACCTGCTGGGCCGACCCCACCGGCCTCTCCCTCCCGATCGCCAGCGAAGAACTCTTCTGGGGTGACGCCGGCATCGGTCTCAGCATCTTCGGCACCTCCCTCGCGGTCGCCGCCATCTACGGCGCCGGCACGCCGGACCAGCTCGTCGAATGGGTTCCGCAGTGCTTCGGCGACGTCGACGAGCCGGCCGTGGCGGCGTTCTGCACCACCGAGCCGGAGGCCGGCTCGGACGTCGGCTCGATGCGGACCCGCGCGGTCTACGACGAGGCCACCGACGAGTGGGTGCTCAACGGCCAGAAGGCGTACGCCACCAACGGCGGGATCGCCGGGGTGCACGTGGTCACCGCCTCGGTCGAGCCCGAACTGGGCTCGCGCGGGCAGGCGGCGTTCGTCGTACCGCCCGGCACGCCGGGGCTCAGCGCCACCCGCAAGCTCCGCAAGCTCGGGCTGCGCGCGTCCCACACCGCCGACGTCTTCCTCGACGACGTACGGGTGCCGGGACGCTGCCTGCTCGGCGGCAGGGATGCCCTGGACGAGCGGCTCGCCCGGGCCCGGTCCGGGCAGCGCGCCTCCGGCCAGGCGGCGATGCGCACCTTCGAACTGTCCCGCCCGACCGTCGGCGCCCAGGCGCTCGGCGTCGCCCGCGCCGCCTACGAGTACGCCCTCGATTACGCGAAGGACCGGGTGCAGTTCGGGCGACCGATCATCGAGAACCAGGCGGTCGCGTTCGCGCTCGCCGACATGAAGATGGAGATCGACGCGGCCCGGCTGCTGGTCTGGCGCGCCTCCTGGATGGGCCGCAACAACCGGCCGTTCAGTGCGGGCGAGGGTTCGATGTCCAAGCTCAAGGCCGGCGAGGTGGCCGTCTCGGTCACCGACCGGGCGGTCCAGCTGCTCGGCGGCGCCGGCTTCCTGCGCGACCACCCGGTCGAACGCTGGTACCGGGACGCCAAGATCTACACCATCTTCGAAGGAACCTCCGAGATCCAGCGGCTGGTCATCTCCCGGGCCATCTCCGGGATGCAGATCCGCTGATCGCCGGCGGACCCCGACCCGACCCGCGACGACACCCGCCGTGCCGGGCGAGTACGCCGTCGCGGGTCGGGCCGCCGGTCCCTCCGCACCGGCCGCAGGAGTCCTGCCGGCCCGACGTGTCCGCAGGTTGGACGAATGATCACGCCGACTGGGCTGCCCAGCGGCACGGGTGCATGATCGGGAGAAACTCTCGCGAAGGAGGGCCGCGGCTTGGACCTGCCGTTCATCGTCGCCACGCTGACCCGACGCGGACTGCTCACCCCAGGCCGCCCGATCCGGGTCGCCTCCCAACTGAACGCGCTGCGCCGATGGGGCTGGAGCCTCGCCGGTGAACTGCGCCAGGCCGCCGCGCGCGACCCGGGACGTACCGCCGTCGTCGACGAGCAGGGCGCCACGCTGACCTACCAGCAGCTGCTCGACCGGTCGGAGCGGCTGGCCCGGTCGATGCGGGCCGGGCTCGGCGTGCAGTCCGGCGACCGCATCGGCGTGCTCTGCCGCAACCACCACGGACTCATCGAGGCGGTCGTGGCGGCGATGCTGCTCGGCGCGGACGCCGTACTGGTCAACACCGGGCTCTCCGCGGCCCAGCTCGCCACCGTGGCCGAGGAGCAGCGGCTCCGGGTGCTGGTGCACGACGCCGAATTCGCCGAGCGGCTGCTCGGCTTCCCCGCCGACGTGCACCGCGTCGACGAGCGCCGCCAGGAACAGCTGATCGCCGGCGCGCTCCCCGGGGAGCAGCTCCAGCCGCCGGACCGGGACGGCCGGACCATCGTGCTCACCTCCGGCACCACCGGCGCGCCGAAGGGGGCCCGGCGCCCCACCCCGAACGGCTTCGGTCCGCTGGTGTCCATCATCGACCGCATCCCGCTGCACGTACGGGACACCGTGCTGATCGCCGCGCCGATCTTCCACACCTGGGGGTACGCCGCGCTCCAGGTGGCGTTCGCGCTGCGCGCCACCGTCGTGCTGCACCGCCGGTTCGACCCGGCCGCCACGCTCGCCGCCCTGACCGACCGGTCCTGTGACGCGCTGTTCGCCGTGCCGGTGATGCTGCAACGGCTGATGGAGGCGCCGGCACCGGAGCGGCGTCCACCGCTGAAAGTGGTGGCGGTCAGCGGCTCCGCCCTCCCCGGCGGGCTCGCCACCGCGTTCATGGACCGCTACGGCGACGTCGTCTACAACCTCTACGGCTCGACCGAGGTCTCCTGGGCGTCCATCGCCGGCCCGGCCGACCTGCGGCAGGCGGCCACGACCGCCGGCCGCCCGCCGCACGGTACGCGGCTGGAGATCCTCGACGACGCCGGCCAGCCGGTCCCGAGCGGGCAGGTCGGGCGGATCTTCGTGGGCAACGAGATGCTCTTCGAGGGCTACACCTCCGGCGCCGCCCGGGAGCGTCACGACGGCCTCCTCGACACCGGCGACCTCGGCCGGGTCGACGCCGACGGCCTGCTCTTCGTCGACGGGCGGGCCGACGACATGATCGTCTCCGGCGGGGAGAACGTCTTCCCCTCCGAGGTGGAGGACCTCATCGCCCGGCTCCCGCAGGTACGCGAGGTCGCCGTGATCGGTGTCCCCGACGCGGACTACGGCCAGCGGCTGGCCGCGTTCCTCGCCCTGCACCCCGGCGAGCAGCTCGACCCGGAGGCGGTACGCGAGTACGTCCGCCACTATCTGGCCCGCTTCTCGGTGCCCCGGGACGTGATCTTCGTGAAGTACCTGCCCCGCAACGCCACCGGCAAGGTGCTCAGCCGCGAGCTGCGCCGCTACTACGGCTGACCGGGCCGGGGCGCGCGGTGGACGCCCCGGCGAGCGTCACGGGTAGAGGGTCAGCCCGGGCGACATGGCCACGGCGGCAAGCTGGTCCAGGGTGAGCAGCGGCGCGTCGGCCTGGTGAGGCGGTCCGCGGTGCCGTCGGTGCGGTGTGCCAGTCGCCGCAGAGCAGGTACGCCGTCCGGCGCAGCGGATCCAGCCGCGCCGCGACGTACTCGCGGTAACCCTCGATGTCGGCAGGCAATCCCGCCACCTCCTCACCTCACCTCACCGATCAAACGGAGGTGGGAGGGGCGGGGGTTGCCTGACGTTCCTCGGAAATGCCGCCGGCGTCAATCCCGGCCGGCGGCCCGGCCGATCGCCGTCTCCACCCCGCCGACCCGGTCGGCGAGCAGACCGAGCGCACCGACCGCCCGGTCCAGCGGATCGTCGGAACCACCGAGCGCCCGGGCCCGCAGGAAGGCCGCCTTCACCTCGGCCCAGCGCCGCGCCTGCTCAGCGGTGAGCCGGCCGCGCAGCTCGGCGAGCTTCAACAGGTTCGCCTCCGCCCCCGCCGCCAGGGTCTGCGCCTCACCGAGGTAATGGTCGTCGACGACCGCTTCCAACTCCTCGTCGGTGAGCACCGGGACGATCCGCTCGGCCAGCTTGTTCATGTTCCGGTAGGAGCCCTGGAGCTGGAACGGCGGCTCGGTACGGGAGGCGTCGGCCTGCGCCGCCGAGGCGATGTACGCCTGGTTGTTGGCCAACACCACCCGCTGCACCCGCAGCAGCTTGCGCAGCACCGCGACGATCCCCTCCAACTCCACCGCCGAGTACGGATGGGAGAGCTGGTCCGGGCGGACCGTCTCGTCCCCCCGGGCCATCCGCACCAGCAGCTCCACGTCAACCCGGTCCCGGGTGGACAGCGGGGCGAGCGTCGAGTTCGAGGTGAGCGCGTTCTCGATGTAGCTCAACGCGAACACCTCGTCCCGGCCGGACAGCACGTCGCCGAGGTTCCACACGTCGGCCCGGTTGGCGAGCATGTCGGGCACCCGGAACCGCTGCCCCGACTCGGTGTACGGGTTGCCGGCCATGCAGACCGCGAAGCGCTTGCCCCGCAGGTCGTACGTGCGGGTGCGGCCCTCCCACACCCCCTCGATCCGGCGCTGGGCGTCGCAGAGCGGGATGAACTTCTGCAGCAGCTCCGGCGAGGTGTGCTGGATGTCGTCGAGATAGAGCAGGACGTTGTTCCCCAGCTCCAACGCGAAGGAGATCTTCTCGACCTCCTGCCGGGCGGTGGCGTCCGGCGCCTCCGCCGGGTCCAGCGAGGTCACCCGGCTGCCCAGCGCCGGCCCGTTCACCTTCACGAAGACCAGGCCGAGCCGGCTCGCCACGTACTCCATCAGGGTGGTCTTGCCGTAGCCGGGCGGCGAGATCAGCAGCAGCAGACCCATCTGGTCCACCCGCTTCGCATCGCCCGTCGCGCCGAGCTGCCGGGCCAGGTTGTCGCCGATCAGCGGCAGGTACACCTCGTCGAGCAGCCGGTTGCGGACGAAGGTGCTCATCACCTTCGGCCGGTACTCGGCCAGCCGGAGCCGGTCCCGCTCGGCCGCCACCAGCTCGTTGCGCCGCCGCTGGTAGTCCCGGTACGCCGGCACCTGCTCGGTGCGGAACCGGTGCGTCCGGGCCAGCGTCTCGTCCAGCCGCAGGGTCAGCGCCGATCCGCCGATCCGCGGATGGGCCCCGAGCAGCCCGGTCACCGTCTCCGTCAGGGTGGCCGCGGACTCGTGCCGCGGCAGCTCCGGCCCGCACAGCTCGATCGCGATCGCCTCCGGCAGGTCGTACCCGGACAGCTCACCCCCGGTGGTGGCCAGGAACGCGCTCAGCCACGCCTCCACCAGCTGGTACCGGCTGGCCAGGTCGTCACCGAGGGCCCGCAGATCCTCGTCGAACTCGATGCTCGACCTCGCCTGCGGGCCGCCCAGGGCCCGCCGGAACCGATCCAGCAGGCCGCGCGCCCCGGCACCGGTGACGAAGCCGAACGGCGCGCGGGCCAGCTCCTCGAAGAGGTACTCGCCGGCCAGGTCGGACTCGGCCGCGGGGCCCGGCAGACCGGCCTCCCGCAGCCACCGGGCCGCCGCAGCGGCCAGCTCCGCCCGCAACCGGTCGATCGCGTCCCCGTCGGCGGCCGCTCCGGGCGAGACACCCGACCCGTCGCCGCCGGTGCCGGTGCCCGGACGCACACCCGGCCGGTCGTCGCCAGCTGCCGGCTGCGGGCCGTCCGCCCGGGCCGCCGGTCGCCCGAAGCGTTCCCGGGCGCGGGCCAGGGAGACCGCCCGCGCCGACCAGGACCGGCGGGCGCCGTCGTCGGTGCCGTACCGCCAGAACAGTTGCGCGGCGGCCCGCACGGCCGGCGGCCAGCGCAGCAGCCCGGCCCCGGCGTGCAGCCGCAGCAGGGCGTGCAGGACGGCGGCGGCGTCGTGGTCGTGCACGCCCCGCTCATAGCCCTCGTCGTACCGGGTCTCCGCCACGGCGCGGACCAGCTCGGAGAGCTTCCCGCCGTCGACCCCCGCCGTGTGCAGCGCGTCCAGGGTGAACGGGCCCCGGCCCGCCTCGGCGTCGGCCAGGATCGACGTGGCCAGGTACTCCGCGCGGTACACCTCCGGCGACTCGGAGACGAGCAGCTGGTCCCAGAACCGGCGGGTCCGCTCGAACGACTCGTCCCGTACCGGCGACCGGTAGTCGGTGCCGGTGACCGCCACCGCCAGCCGCCCGTGGTGCGGGACGACCGTGACGTCGATCGACTGGGTGTTGACCGCGAACCGGTGCCGGCCCAGCCGGATCGTCTCGCCGCCGTCGGCGTACAGGTCCGTCCGGTCCCGCAGGGCGCGACCGGCCTCCTGCCGGGCCGCGCGGACCCGCCCGTCCAGCTCCTCGGCCCGGACCTGGTCCCCCAACGACCGCAGCTCCGCCACGACCGCGCGGAGCTTGCCGACCATCGGGTCGGAGGCGAAGTAGGTGTTGATCTCGTCGAGGGAGCTCAGGGTGGCGACGCGCCGCTGGACGCTGAGCAGGATCCGGTCGGCGGAGGCGACCAGCCGGTCCGCCCGCCGGCCCTGCTCGTCGAGCAGCGCCTGCTTACGCGACGAGAACGCCTCGTAGATGTCCGTCCGCCGGGTCGCCAGCTCGGCGAGGAAGTCGTCGAACTCGCCGAACCGGGACTCCAGGTTCTCCACCTGGAGCAGCAGGCGACCGAGCTGCTCGTCGCACCGCTCGGCGGTGTCGGCGGCCGCCAGTGCGCCGGTGACCGCCTGCCCGAGCAGGGCGAACTCGGCGGCGAAACCGGCCCGGCCCTCCGCCTGGCTCAGCTCCCGCCGGCGGTTGTCCAGTACCGCCCGAGCCCGGTTGACTCCGCCGAGGACCTCACCGATCCGGGCCAGGATGCCGGTACGGACGGTGGCGTCGGCGATGTCCAGGGCCCCCACCACCTCGGTGATGGTCTGCAGCCCCTCGGCCCGCTCGGCCAGCTCGTCGCGGACCGGCGTCGCCTCGGCCACCGTGGCGATGCCGGCGGCCCGTTCGCCGAGGCGCCCGATCTCCGCCTGGTAGCCGGTGAGGGCGTCGTCGTGGCTTAGGAAGTCCACCGCCCGCCGGCCCGCCTCGGCCAGCTCGACGTCGAGCTGGGCGGCCAGCTCGTCGACCCGGCCCAGGTCGACGTAGCGCAGCTCGCGCAGCGTCACCAGGTGCCCCTGCGCCTGGCGCAGGCCGGCGAGCTGGCGTACCCAGTCGTCGGCGGTCAGCGGCGCGTCACCCCGTACCCGGCGGGTCAGCGAGGCGATCCGCTCGGCGCTCTCCTCCACCGCGACGCCCGCCTGCGCGGTCAGCGCCCGCACCTTCTCGTACTCGTCGAGGACGCCGGTGGCGGTCGAGCGGACCGCCGCCAGCGGCTCGGCCAGGTCGCCGAGGTCGGGATCGCCGAGCCAGTGGTAGTGGTCGAAGGCGCGGGTGCAGGCGGCGATCAGGGCCTGGTAGACCCCGGCGGCCGGGGTCGTCGCATCGGCCATCCGGGCCACCGACAGGCAGTCGGAGATGCCCCGGACCAGGTCGGCGTTGCCGATCCGCTCCAGCGGCCCGGTGCCCGCCGGCTGGCCGGCGGCGTAGCTCTCCGAGGCGTACGGGGTCTGCCAGATCTGCATCGGGTGGACCCGGGTCGGCTCGTCGGAGATCGCCCGGAACACCACCATCGTGCCGTCGTCGAAGATCGAGTAGCCGTGGCAGGGGACCGGCGCGGCCACCTCCTTGCGGATCGCGTTGTACGGCAGCAGCAGCGATCGACCCTCGTCCCGGGCGTGGAACACGTACAGCACGTCCTCGCCGTTGGGCGAGCGGACCATCCGCTCGAACTCCAGGCTGGACACGTCGGTGTCGAAGGTGCGGGTCAGGCCGGTGGCCAGGTGGTAGCCGCCGGGGAAGATGATCCCGTGGTCCTCGGGCAGCCGCTGGCACGCCTGGCCGATCCCGTCGAGCCGGACCACCTCCCGGGTGAGGGTGTTGAAGACCAGGTGCCGCCAGTCGGTCTCCTTGTACGGCCGGATCCGCAGCAGGATCAGCGGACCGACCCGGGCGTAGCCGACGTCGGCGTCGGCCAGGCTCTGCAACGGCTCGTCGACCGGCTCGTGGTAGATCCCCTCCCCGGTCTCGGTGTTGTTCTCCACCTTGACGGTGAGGTCGGCGCCGACGGTCTCGACGAACACCTCGCCCTGGATGGAGATGTGCGGGTGGCGGCCGAGGACGTGGTCCTCCCGGGTGGTCTCGGTCCACTCGAAGTCGTGCGCGGACGGGAAGACGTGGTCCCGCTCGCCCCGGTTGTCGAGGTACGTCACCGTGCCGTCGCTGTCGATCCGCCAGCGCAGCACCCGGATGTCGTCGGTCCGCGGCCCGGTCTGGAACACCGCCAGCAACCGGCCGTCGAGCCGGCGCAGTTGCAGCAGCCGGGTCTGCCGGTAGTACCGGTACAGCTCGGCGAAGTCCCGCTCGAACTGCGGGTCGCGCAGCAGGCCGGGCAGATCGGCCGGGTCGACCTGGTCGAAGCGGAAGCCGTCCGGGCCGTCCGCGCCGGTGGCCGCCGGCCGGACGAACCGGTGCAGCGAGAAGACGTCGTCCACCGTCGTCTCGGGTTTGAGCCCGATGAAGACGTTGTAGCCGAACAGCATCAGGCCGCCGACCGAAACGATGTCCCGGGGTACGCAGTTGTGCTCGGTACGGATCCGTTCGGTGCTGATCAGGCGCAGTTCGGTGCTGCCGAAGACCTCCACCCGCCGGGCGTTCAGCCGCTCCGCCCGCCCGGCCAGCTCGGTGGCCTGCTCGGCGAGCCGGTTGCGCAGCACCTCGTAGGTGCCGGCGTCCAGGCCGGCCGGGTCCACCGCGCCGTCGGCGGCGGACCCGGTCTCGCGGTCGGTCACCGGATCACTCACCCGCCCGCGGCTGGCGCTGCCCGGTCAGCGCCGCCACCGGCGCCTCCGCCAGACCCAACTTCCGCGCCGCCTTCAGCAGCTCCTCCAGCTTGCCCCGGTCGGCGCCGTCGGCCCGCATCTGCTGGAGCAGGAAAGCGGAGAGGGTCAGGTTCTGCACGTCCGCGGTGTTGAAGGAGCCCAGCACCCGGGTCAGGTCGTCGGTGAAGCTGGCCCGCCCGTCCAGCCAGGGCTGCGCGATGCCGCGCGCCACGTCCGAGTGGGCGACGAAGCCGTCCACGCTCTTGCCCAGCGAGATCGAGTTGAGCAGCCGGTCGAAGAAGACGCTGTCCCCGCCGACGATGTCGATGTTGGCCTTCTCCAGGCCGGTCGAGACCACCTTCGCCTGCGCCTCGGCGACCTGCCGCTGCACGTCGAGGCCGGCCATCCGGACGTCCTTCTCCAACTCCAGCCGCAGCCGGTACTCCTCGTGCTCGCGGGTGGCGTCGTCCAGCGCCGCCATCGCGGCGGCCTTCTCGGTGAGGCCCTCCGCCTCGCCCTTCAGCTTCTCGCGGACCGCCTCGGCGGTGACCAGCGCCTTCTCCCGCTCGACGGCCGCCTCGGCCCGGCCCACCTTCTCGATCGCCTCGGCACCCCGCTCGCGGACCTGCACGTCGGCCAGGCCGGCGGCGGCGGCCTCGGCCTGCGTGCCCTCCGCCAGGCGGATCTTCGCGCGAGCGTCGAGCTCGGCGGCCTGCTGCCGGGCCTCGGCGAGGACGAGTTCCTCGCGGGCCTTGAACTTCGCGGCCTGCTCGGCGGCCTCGGCCGCCTTGATGTCCTTGACCAGGTTCTCCTGCGCCTCGGCCTCGGCCTGGATCACCACGGCCTGGCGGGTCCGCTCGGCCTCCTCGACCACCCGCAGCCGCTTGATGTTCTCCTCCTGCTCGGCGACGGTCTTCTCCACCGCGATCCGCTCCCGGACGACCTCGGCGATCGACCGCTTCTCGCCCTCGACCTCCTTGTCCTTGGCGATGGTGGACAGCTCGGTCTCCCGCTGCCGGGAGATGACCTCGAGCATCCGGTCCTTCTCGATCCGCTCGGTCTCGATCGCGATGACCCGCTCCCGGTTCTTCTCGGCGACCGCGATCTCCCGGGCCCGGTTCTCGTGCTGGACGCCGAGCTGCTCGTCAGTGCGGATGTTCGCCGTCTCCGCGCGCAGCCGCTCCTCCGCCCGCACCCGGGTGATCTCCGCCTCCTCGCGGGCCCGCATGGTCTCCACCTCCCGGCGTTGCCGGGCCTCGGCCTCCGCCTGCCGCCGCTCGAGTTCGAGGATCGCCTCACGGGCGTCGACGTCCTGGCGGGTGATCTCCTTCTGCTCGTTGCGCTGGAACTCGTTGGTGCGCACGTGCTCGATGGCGGTCAGCTCGGTAATCTTGCGGATGCCCTGGGCGTCGAGGATGTTCGCCGCGTCCAGCTGCGACATCGGGGTCTGCTCCAGGAAGTCGATCGCGGCGTCCTCCAGGCTGTAGCCGTTGAGGTCGGTGCCGATCACCCGGATGATCTGGTCCCGGAACTCGTCCCGCTTGGTGTAGAGGTCGACGAAGTCGAGCTGCTTGCCCACCGTCTTGAGCGCCTCGGAGAACTTGGCGTTGAACAACTCCTGCAGCGTCTCCCGGTCGCTGGCCCGGGCGGTACCGATCGCCTGGGCCACCTTGATGACGTCCTCGGTGGTCTTGTTCACCCGGACGAAGAAGGTGATCCGGATGTCGGCGCGGATGTTGTCCCGACAGATCAGGCCCTCGTTGCCGGTCCGTTCGATGTCGATGGTCTTGACCGAGATGTCCATCACCTCGGCCTTGTGCAGCACGGGCAGGACGACCGCGCCGGTGAACGTGACGTCCACCCGGCGCACCTTGGACACGATCAGCGCCTTGCCCTGCTCGACCTTCCGGAACAGGCGGCTGACCAGCAGGATCACGCCGAGGACGACGAGCAGCAGGACGGCCAGGAGTATGCCGAGGCCGGTGGTGATGACATCCATGGGTGAGTGCGCGGCGCCGACACCCGCGGGTGAGTGCCGCGCATCCTCCTTTCAGGGCGCAGCGAGCGATTCGAGGGGGGACGGGACCCGGGGCCCGAGACCGCGGCCGGGCATCCGGTCGCTGCGGTCCCGGGCTCAGCCGGGGCGCTACATCGGAGCGTGATGGGAAGGGTCGGGATCGAAGGCGAGCCCGGCCGGCATGACCCAGAAGAACTCGCCGTCCGGGTCGTAGTCGTAGATGAGGGCTGAGCTGCCGGCCCGCAGGGGATCGGCGTCGTGCTGGCGGACCTGGACGATGGCCGACGAGCCGTCGGCGGCGGTCACCTCGGCCTGGCCGAAGTCGGCGGTCACCTGTCCGGTCCGGATGACGCAGAGCCGGCCGACGAAGGCGTGCCGGCTCGCCTCGGAGCTGTCGGGGAAGAGCCGGCCCAGCGGCACCGCCACCAGCCGGGTCACCAGCCAGGCGCAGAACAGGGCGGCCAGCAGCACGCCGACCGACACGGCGATCCGCGCGCCCGCGCCGAAGCCGAGCCCGTCGAGCAGCACGGTGCCGGCCAGGCTGACGAACCAGGCAACCGCGACGAGCAGCGAGAACACGATGGCGCTGGGGAGTCCGCCGAAGCCCAGCCCGGCGAGGATCCCGCCGGGCACGCCGTCGACGTCGAAGTCGTCGCCGAGGTCGAGCACGCCGGTGAGCACCAGCAGCCAGTAGCCGACCACGACGACCAGCAGGAAACTGAACAGCACGGTGGGGAAGCTCAGCGCCACGCCGAGAAAACCGGCCAAACGGACCACCCCCCGTACCCGGCGGTCGCCCCGGTCGACCGCACCAGCACGGTGATCGTGGCATGGCCTGTCAATGCCCGCCGCCCGTCGAACGGTCGAACCCGGGCAGCTCAGCAGGCACTGACGCCCGCGACGCGACGGAGACGGCACACGTCGGCCACGCGTCGCGTCCGGTCAGGAACCGTGGGTCAGCCCCGGCGTCCGGGCCGGGCCGACAAGCTGCGCCAGGGTGAGCGGCGATATCCACCGGCGAGCCGGCCGGTTCCTCGGCTCACCGCCGGGACGCGGACGACGGTACGGGCGTGCCCGGGTCAGCCGGGAATCGTGATCCGGCCCTCGACCGCCGCAGCGGCGATGTCGGTGCGATGGTGGGAGCCGGCCAGCTCGATGCCGCGTACCAGGTCGTAGGCGGAGTCCCGGGCGGCGGCCAGGTCCGCGCCGGTGGCGGTGCCGCAGAGGACCCGGCCCCCGGCGGAGCGGAGCGTGCCGTCGGCGTCCCGGCGGGTGCCGGCGTGGATGACGCCCGGCCGGTCCGCGCCGGTGATCGGGTCGCCGGTGCGCGGCGAGGCCGGGTAGCCCTCGGCCGCCACCACGACGGTGACCGCCGCGCCGTCCCGCCAGCGCAGCGGCGGGTGCGCCGCGAGGGCGCCGGTGGCGGCGGCGTGCAGCAGCCCGGCCAGCGGGGTCTCCAGCAGCGCGAGGACGACCTGGGTCTCCGGGTCGCCGAAGCGGGCGTTGAACTCGATCACGCGGGGCCCGGCGGCGGTGATCGCCAGGCCGACGTAGAGCAGGCCGGCGAACGGGGTGCCCCGGCGGCGCAGCTCGGCCAGCGTCGGGTGCACGACGTCGCGCATCACCTCGTCGACCAGGCCGGGCGGTGCCCACGGCAGCGGCGCGTACGCCCCCATGCCGCCGGTGTTCGGGCCGGTGTCGCCGTCGCCCACCCGCTTGAAGTCCTGCGCGGGCAGCAGCGGCAGGGCGGCCTCGCCGTCGGTGACCACGAAGAGGGAGACCTCGGGCCCGGCCAGGTATTCCTCGATCACCACCCGGCCGCACTCGGCGGCGTGCGCTTCGGCGACCGTCCGGTCGTCGGTGACCACGACGCCCTTGCCGGCGGCCAGCCCGTCGTTCTTCACCACGTACGGTGCGCCGAACTCGTCCAGCGCCTTCCGGACACTCTCCGGGTCCGTGCAGGTGTACGCCCCGGCGGTGGGTACGCCGGCGGCGGTCATCACGTCCTTGGCGAAGGCCTTCGAGCCCTCCAGCCGGGCGGCCTCGGCCGACGGGCCGAACACCGGGACGCCCTTGGCGCGTACCGCGTCGGCGACCCCGGCCACCAGCGGCGCCTCCGGGCCGATCACCACCAGGTCGGCCGCGGTGTCGACGGCGAGCGCCGCCACCGCCGCCGGGTCGACGGAATTCACCTCCCGCAGCTCGGCCACCGCCGCGATACCCGGATTTCCCGGCGCGGCGACCAGCGCCTCGACGGAGGGATCACCGGCCAGCCCGAGCGCGAGCGCGTGCTCCCGCCCTCCACCACCCACAAGAAGTACCCGCACGACCACGCATCCTACTGACCACCCACCCCCGCCGGTTGATCAAGGAGTTGGCGTCTCAATTTCGGCGTTCAGGGACGCAAACTCCTTGATCAACGGCTGTTCCGCAGAGCGCGTCGAACGGTTTCCGGGATGTAGTCGGGGCGGAGGGTGTCGGACCAGGTGAAGCGGAGGACCGTCCAGCCGGCGTTGACCAGGCGGTTCTGTCGCATCCTGTCCTCGTAGACGGCCCGAGGTGCGCGGTGCGGGTCCCGGCCGTCGGCCTCGGCAATCACCCTTGCGGCTCGCCAGCCCAGGTCGCCGATGCCGAGCAGGTAACCGTCGTCGTCGCGGACCTCGACCTGCAGCACATCGGGCGGCACCCCGCCGTCCACGCACCGGAGCCGCGTCCGGGTCTCCAGTGGCGACTGCGCCCGGCCGTCCGCCTCGGCCAGGTGGGCTCGCGCCGCGACCGCCCCCCGCCGGCCGGCGACGAGCGCCGACACCAGCGCCAGGTCGCGCTCGGTCAGGAGTCGCCGGTTGAGCGCGGAGTCGATGACGCACACCGACGGGTAGCGGGCCGCGCGCAGGATGACGTCAGCCACGGTACGGACCGCGGTGGTGGCCGGCACGCCGCCGACCACGCAGATGTCGTTCGCGCCCAGTGTGAGCTGGTGCACCACGAGGTTGGGGTCGCCGCGGCGCTGCCGGACGGGGCGGTCCGGCGGCACCGACACGTGAATGGCGGCCGTCGCCCGGAGGCCGCTGATCCGGTGCAACTCGGCCGCGGTGTCGAGGACCGCGACCGCTCCCGGGCCCATGCTGGTGACGGCGGCACGGATCCGTGCCCGGCGTGGCGCTGCCACCGCCTGCTCGGGTGCCGGCACGAAGCAACCACGGGCGACCCGGGTCCACCGTCCGGACCGGGCCAGATGCCGGATCTGGCCCCGGGTGAACCCGAGCCGCAACGCCTGACCGGCCGTCACGACCCCGTCCTGCCGGGCGGCCAGGCGACTCAATCCATCGAGATCGGCCACCCACCCACCCTGCCGCCCCACCGCCCCACCGCGACACCCCTGTGGACAACCCCGGCTCCCGGTGGGCGGCCTACCGGCAGCCGGAATCGATCAAGGAGTTTGCGTCTGATCCGGGTCGGATCCGGACGCAAACTTCTTGATCAACGAAGCAGGCGCCCTGAGTCCCCCCGGGGGGGGGGGGAGGGGAAGGGGGAGGTGGGGGGTGGGGGGTCAGGGGAGGAGGGGGTGGCGGAGGACGTTCTCCTCGCGGCCGGGGCCCACGCCCACGACGCTGACGCGGGTGCCGCAGAGCTCCTCGATGCGGGCGATGTAGCGCCTCGCGTTCTCGGGGAGCTCGTCCTCGGTCCTCGCCTTGGTGATGTCCTCCCACCAACCGTCGAGCTCTTCGTAGATCGGCGTGGCGTGGTGGAAGTCGGTCTGCGTCATCGGCATGTCGTCGAAGCGCTCGCCGTTGATCTCGTACCCGACGCAGATCGGCACCTTCGGCATGCCGGTGAGCACGTCCAGCTTGGTGATCACCAGATCGGTGACGCCGTTGAGCCGGCAGGCGTACCGGGCGACGACCGCGTCGAACCAGCCGCAGCGCCGCTCCCGGCCGGTGGTGGTGCCGTACTCGTGGCCGATCTTGACCAGGTGCTGGCCGTTGTCGTCGAAGAGTTCGGTGGGGAACGGGCCGGAGCCCACCCGGGTGGTGTACGCCTTGCTCACCGCGATGACCTTGGTGATCGCGGTCGGTGGGATGCCCGCACCCACGCACGCCCCGCCGGCCGTCGGGTTCGACGAGGTGACGAAGGGGTACGTCCCGTGGTCCATGTCGAGCATGTTGGCCTGGGCGCCCTCCAGCAGCACGGTCTCGCCGCGGTCCAGCGCGTCCCAGAGCATGACCCGGGTCTCCGCGATGTACGGCTTGAGCCGCTCGGCGTAGCCCAGGTACTCCTCGATCGTCGCGTCCACGTCGATCGCCTTGCGGTTGTAGACCTTGAACAGCACCTGGTTCTTCTCGCGGAGCGCCAGCTCCAGCTTCTTGCGCAGGATGCCGGGGTCGAGCAGATCCTGGATCCGGATGCCCATCCGGGCGACCTTGTCGCCGTACGCGGGGCCGATGCCCCGACCGGTGGTGCCGATCCGGGAGGAGCCGAGGTAGCGCTCGACCACCCGGTCCAGCGCCCGATGGTGCGGCATGATCAGGTGCGCGTCGCCGGAGATGCGCAGCCGGGAGACGTCCACGCCGCGCTCCGAGAGGCCGTCGATCTCCTCCAGCAGCACCTTCGGGTCGACCACCACGCCGTTGCCGATCACGATCATCGCGCTCGGCGAGAGCGCGCCGGACGGCATGAGGTGCAGCGCGTACTTCTGGCCGTCCGGGGTGATCACCGTGTGCCCGGCGTTGTTGCCGCCGGAGTAGCGCACGACGTAGTCGACCCGCTCACCCAGCAGGTCGGTAACCTTGCCCTTGCCCTCGTCGCCCCACTGAGCGCCGATGAGCACGATCGCTGGCATCTTCTCCGCCTCCAGAAGGCTCGGGTGCCAGGTGGCGACCGGTTGGCGAGCCCGGGGTGTCAGGCTAACAAGTAGTGACGACAGGACCGGCAGGGGTTCGTCGAGAAGCAGGAGGCTCCTTCGTGTACGACGTGGTGCTGCTCACCCTCGGCTCGGAGCGGGATGCTCCCGGGGGAGGCTGCGGCAGCGGTGGAGCCTGCTGTGGTGGGGCCGAGGCGGCCGGCGAGAAGCCCGAGGAGCGCTGCGAGACGCCGCGCGTACCGGTGCTGGCCTGCGCGGACGTGCTGACCGCGCGGGGTGCCCGGGTGGAGACGGTCACCGCCCGCTCGGACGCCGAGATCGACGAGGTGCTGGCCCGGCTCGACGGGCCGCCGCGCGCGGACGGTCTCACCTGGCCGGACCCGGACGCCAAGACCCGGCTCGTGGTTGCTACAGCCAGTGACGGGCAGTTGCGCGCCGTGCTGCGCCGGCTGGTCCGGCGGTACGCCCCGCCGCCCAGCCGCCGGCCCGGGGACCTGGCCGGCAACCGGACCGTCCCCGACCTGCCCCCGGTCGGCGTACTCCCGCTCGACCCGGCCCGCACCGGCGCGGCCCGGGACCTGGCCGCGCAGCTCGGGCTGCCCCGCGACCCGGCCGCGGTGGCCGCGGCGGTGCTGGACGGCACGCCCCGCCGGCTCGACCTGCTGCGCAACGACGGTGGCTCGGTGACCCTCGACGGCGCGCTGCTCGGCGCGGCCGACGACGCGGGCCGGCCGCTGCACTGGCGGGCCCGGGTCGAGGTGGACGACGCCGTCCTCTCCCACGGCGAGGACGCGATCCTGGCCTGCGCGATCGGTAACGCCGGCGGGTACGCGCGGCTGGACGACGTGACGCTGCTGGCGGACCCGGACCCGACCGACGGCCGGGTCGAGGTGGCGGTGGCCGTCTCGGTGGTCACCCGATCGGCGTTGGGCAGGAAGAAGGTACGACTCGAGGTGCGCCGCGCCCGGGGCCGGGCGGTGGCCGTCGTGCCGCGCGACGAGAAGGTGCCCTTCCTCGACGACGGCGTCGAGGGCGAGCTGAGCCGGAAGCGGTCCTGGTGGACCGAACCGGGTGCCTGGGCGGTCTGGACGCCCTGACCTCCGTCGATCCCCGGTCGGGCCGCCCGGCGAACCGGACGGCCTATCCTCGGCGGGAGGAATGGGGAGGAACCGTGGTGCACGAGAACGCCGACCGGGCCCACGTGCCGGGCCAGCCGCAGGTGCCGGAGCGGGACATCGAGCCACTCTGGCCACCCGAGCAGACCGACCCGGCGACCACCCCGCCGTCGGCGGCCCCGGCCCAACCCGGCGCGCCCGCCTGGTCGATCCCGGCCACCCCGGCCACGACACCGTCGGCCCCCTGGCCACCGGCACCCGCCGACGCGTCCGTCGGAGCGGGGCCACAGGGAGCCACCGGACCGGCTCCGGTCGACCGGGCGTTCGGGGCGGATGCGCACGAGGCGACCGGCGGACGGGTCCCGGCACGATCCGGCACCGGTGCGCCGACGCCGCGCCCGGCACCGGCGGTCGACCTGGACCTCCCGTTCACCCTCGACCAACCCACGACCACCCCGACGCCGGCCCGCACTCCGACCCCGCCCGCAGCCCAGGGTCCGGAACCGGAACCGGATCCGGCTCGAAGCGACGCGACGTCCCCGGCCAGCCCGGCCGGCACGGACAGCCCGCCGGCGGGCGAGGCGTCGAACGGTTCCCGCCGGGCCGACGGCGGCACCGCCCACAGCCGGACGCAGTCACCCTGGGCCCAGCCGCCGCAGCGGTCGAGCAGCACCCCGGCCGATCCGCCCACCGCCGCGGCACCGTCGACCGGCCCCGACCCGGTGCCCACCACCGGGCTGCCCACGCTCGGAGCGGACACCCCGGTGACCGCACCTGCCCACGGCGACCCGGAGCTACCGGCGCCGGCCCCCGCCGACGGTACGGCGGCCATGCCCGCCGGGCCGGCGGAGGGCGCCAGGCCGGAAGCCCCCGCACCGCCGCGGCTCGGGCCGTTCCCGCCCGCGCCGGGAGTGCCGCTTCAGCCGTCGCACGGGAACCGGCAACCGGGCTATCCCGGCGAGTCGGCGTACCCGCCTCCGCAGGTGGCCGGACCGCCGCCGGGCTGGTACCCGCCGGCCTGGCCGCAGGTGGGTGCCCCGCTGCCGGGCCCGCCGCAGCCCGGTGTTCCGGGGCCGCCGCCGGCCGCGCCACCGCCGCCGCAGCCGGTCCAGAGCGGCCGCCCGGAGCCGGGCTGGACGCCGGAGACCGGGGCGACGCCGACGGCCGAGGACTTTGCCCGACGCCGCCAGGCCAGGCCGGTCGACCCGGTGGCCACCATGGGTGTACGCGCGGTGGTGAACCGGATCGGGCTGGTCCGGCTCCCCCCGGGGCGGCACGAGCAGGAGCTCAAGCGGGACATCGAGATGGTCCGCCGCAACTTCGGCGGGCTGCGCCAGGTGACCGTGGTCAACCCCAAGGGCGGCGCCGGCAAGACGGTCGCCATCCTGCTGCTCGCCATGACGTTCGGCCAGAAGCGCGGCGGATACGTGCTGGCCTGGGACAACAACGAGACCCAGGGCACCCTGGGCATGCGGGCGCAGCAGGACTTCCACTCCCGTACGGTCCGGGACATGCTGCGCGACCTGGCCCAGTTCCAGGGGCCGCACGGCCGGGTCGGCGACCTGTCGCAGTACGTCCGCTCGCAGGGCGAGGGGATGTTCGACGTACTCGCCTCGGACGAGTCGGCCACCGGCGGCGAGATGCTCACCGCCAGCGCGTTCGCCGAGATCCGCGAGGTGGTCAGCCGCTTCTACAAGCTGATCTTCGTGGACACCGGGAACAATGTCCGGGCACAGAACTGGCAGGCCGCGATGGACGCCACCGACCAGCTCGTGGTCACCATGTCGGCCCGGAACGACTCGGCGGAGACCGCCGCCCGGATGCTCGACCACCTGGAGCAGAGCGGCCGGCAACGGCTGGTCCGGCAGGCGGTGACCGTGGTGTCGATGCCGCCGTCACGCAAGGAGATCGACCTGCCGGCGATCCAGGAGCACTTCGCCGCCCGGACCCGGGCGGTGCTGCTGGCACCGTACGAGCGGCTCATCGACACCGGCGAGCCGCTCCGGTACGGCCAGCTCTCCTCGGCCACCCGGGACGCCTGGCTGAAGATCGCCGCGGCGGTGGCGGAAGGGCTGTAGCGGTGACGGGGGGGGGGGGGGGGGGGGAAGCC
>NZ_JBJZOG010000064.1:0-35758 GCF_047200535.1 Micromonospora mangrovicola
GGTGATCATGTTGACCGAACCGAGGATCGTGCCCAGACCGGAGATGGCCAGGCCGACGATCCACATGTTGGCCCCGACGCCCGGGGAGTTCGCCGCGTCGCTCAGCGGCGTGTAGGCGAACCAGCCGAAGTCGGCGGCGCCACCCGGAGCGACGAAGCCCGCGGTGGCCATCAGGCCACCGAACAGGTACAGCCAGTAGGCGAACGAGTTCAGCCGCGGGAACGACACGTCGGGCGCGCCGATCTGCAGCGGCACCACGTAGTTGCCGAAGGCGAACACGATCGGCGTCGCGAAGAACAGCAGCATGATCGTGCCGTGCATCGTGAACAGCTGGTTGAACTGCTCGGGCGACAGGAACTGCATGCCCGGCTGCGCCAGTTCGGCGCGCATGAGCAGGGCCATCAGGCCACCGATCATGAAGAACGCGAACGCGGTGACCATGTACATGATCCCGATCTGCTTCGCGTCCGTGGTGCGCAGCAGCCGCGCGATGGCCGACCCCTTGACCGGCTCGCGGACCGGCCAGGGCCGGGTCACGACCGGCTTGGGTGCGACGGTGGTCACGAGTGGCCTCCGGTTCTCGGTTGTCCCGCTCGGCACACGCTGGTTATCCGCGCAGCCGTCATCCGCAAGGAGGATAGTCCCCGGCAGGTGGGGGTGCCGCGTGGGGTGGGCGACTACGATCACCGCCCCCTCGCCCGGCGGTCAGAGCGGGTCCACCAGCAACCGGTAGTGCTCCTGGAAGATCCGTCCACCGCGCCCGCGCAGCACCGGGTCGCGCAGCGCCGGCGGCACGTCGCGGGTCCGGTTGCGGTCCCGGGTCCGGTCCCGCACCCACCGGGTACGCGGCCGGCGCCGGCTCTCGTACGCGAGCAGGGCGGCGTCCACGCTGCCGGCGGCCTTGAGCGACTCGGCGAGCACCACGGCGTCCTCCAGGGCCATCGCGGCGCCCTGGGAGAGGGTCGGCGCGGTGGCGTGGGCGGCGTCCCCGACGAGCAGCACCCGACCGTGGAACCAGCGACCCAGCTCGACCTCCTCGGTGATCTCGGCGTGCGCGTCGTCCAGCACGTCCAGGACCTCGGGCACCGGACCGCCGTAGCCGCCGAACAGCTCGCGCAACCGGGCGAGCGGGTCGGCCGGGACCGTCGTGCCGGCCTCGTCTGCGTAGCAGTGCAGCCGGCCGGCCCCGATCGGCACCACCAGGAAGCCGGCGCGCTGGCCGAGCAGCGCGGTCCAGTCGGCGATCCGGGGCCCGTCCCGGCCCACGGCCCGGTAGACGACCTGGCCGGCGGGGCGGGGCGGCCCGCCGAGCGCGGCCAGGGTGCGCACCGCGGAGCGCGGCCCGTCCGCGCCGATGACCAGGTCGTACTCGGCGGCGGTGCCGTCGGTGAAGCCCACGGCGACACCGCCGGGCAGCGGATCGACCGTCCTGATCTCGGCACCGTGCCGGACCGCGCCACCGGCCCCGGTGAGCAGTACCCGGTGCAGCTCGGCGCGGGGCAGCGCCCGGCACTCCCCCACCCCGGCCCAGAGGGCGTCGAGGTCGACCTCGCAGAGCGGCGCGCCGGCGGCGTCGAGGAAGCGCTGCCGATGGATGATCTGGCCGAGCGGGCGTAGCGGGCCGTCCAGGTCGAGCCGGCGCAGCGCCCGTGCCGCGTTGCCCGGCAGATAGAGGCCGACGTCGTTGCGCTCGGTGGGCGGCAATTTCTCGGTGACGTCGGGCCGGAACCCCGCCAGGCGCAGCGCCCGGGCCACGGCGAGACCGGCGATGCCCGCGCCGACGACGAGGATGCGCAGGGGGGAGCCACCCATGGTGGTGTACGCCTCCGGAGGGGTTCGGCACGCGTTGGAGGCAAGACACTACTCGCCGCTACCGGCGGGCGGTAGGTCCCATCGGCCCTCGCGTGGTCACTGCTCGGCGTCGCGCGCCGATCCCGCTGGCCGGGAGGGTCGCGCCGACCGGGGGAGACCGGGCGCACGCTGCGACGACGCCCCTTTCACGGACCGTGTTCACCGAGCCGAGCCGAGCGGAGCGGTTGCGCAACTATTTCAGGCATGTAAATGTGTTGCCTTGAACGTGGGAGCGCTCCCGCCCGTGTCTCCCGCCCCGTCCCGGCGCCCCGTGCCGCAGCCAAGGAGCATCATGAAGCGTCCACTGAGGGCCATCGCGGCCGCCGGCCTGCTGACCGCCGGCTCGATCGTCGCCGTCATCCTCGGCGGCAACGCCTCCGCCGACACCCAGATCTGCGACCAGTACGGGTCGACCACCATCGGCGGCAGGTACGTCGTGCAGAACAACCGCTGGGGCACCAGCGCCCAGCAGTGCATCAACGTGACCTCCACCGGCTTCTCCATCACCCGGCAGGACGGGGTGGGGAACACCAGCGGCGCGCCGGTGTCATACCCGTCGATCTTCGTGGGTTGCCATTACACGAACTGCTCGCCCGGCACCAACCTGCCGGTCCAGGTGAAGAACATCAGCAGCGCGCCGGCCAGCATCAGCTACAACTACGTCAGCGGCGCCAGCTACGACGCCGCGTACGACATCTGGCTCGACCCGACGCCCAAGAAGGACGGGGTGAACCAGATGGAGATCATGATCTGGCTCAACCGGCAGGGCCCCATCCAGCCCATCGGTTCCCCGGTGGGTAACGCGACCATCGCCGGCCGCACCTGGGAGGTCTGGCGCGGCAGCAACGGCTCCAACAACGTCATCTCGTACCTGGCCCCGTCGGCGGTCCCCAGCATGAGCTTCGACGCCATGGCGTTCATCAACGACACGAAGAACCGGGGCGCGATCACCAACGACTGGTACCTGACCAGCATCCAGGCCGGTTTCGAACCGTGGCAGGGCGGTGTCGGCCTCGCGGTCAACTCGTTCTCGCAGAGCGTCAACACCGGCGGCAGCACCAACCCGCCCCCGTCGTCGCCCCCGCCGACCAGCACCCCGCCGTCCTCGCCGCCGCCCACCACCACCCCGCCGACCGGCACCGGCTGCTCGGTCAGGTACACCCCGAACGCCTGGAACAACGGCTTCACCGCCGATGTGCAGATCACCAACACCGGCTCGGGCACCATCAACGGCTGGACGCTGACCTACAACCTGCCCTTGGGGCAGACCGTCACCAGCGCCTGGAACGCCACGGTGACCCAGAGCGGGTCCGCGGTGACCGCGAAGAATCTCAGCTACAACGGCACGCTGGCGCCGGGCGCGTCGACCAGCTTCGGCTACCAGGGGACGCTGAGCGGCGCGTACTCCTCGCCGAGCAGCTTCACCCTCAACGGCGTGACCTGCGCCGAGGGATAACGCCGCAGGCCCTTCAAACCCGCGCGACCTGGGGATCGCGCGTTCCTCGACGATGGTGGAGGTCAGCCGCCGAGGGCGTCGATGTCGCGCATCTCCTCGGCGGTCAGCGAGAAGCCGAAAACGTCGGCGTTTGCCTGGATCCGTTCCGGGGTCACCGACTTGGGGATCACCACGATCTCGTGGTCGATGTGCCAGCGGAGCACGACCTGCGCCGGGGAGACGTCGTGCGCCTGGGCGATCCGCGCCAGCACCGGATCGGACAGGTCACTGGTCTTGAACGGGCTGTAGCCCTCCAGCACCACACCCCGGTCCTTGTGCGCGGCGTGCACCTGCCGCTCGTACAGCGACGGGCTCCAGCGGATCTGGTTGACCGCGGGGGTCTCCTCGGTGGCCTGGATCAGCTCGTCGATCAGGCTGATCGGGTAGTTGCTGACCCCGACGGTCCGGACCAGGTTCTCGTTGCGGGCGGCGAGCAGTTCCCGCCACACCGGGATGCTGTCCGCCGGCGACGAGGGCGGCCAGTGGATCAGCCACAGGTCGACGTGGTCGGTGTCCAGGGCGGCCAGGCTCGCCTCGATGGTCTCCCGCTCCCGGCCGACCCGGTCGGGGGGAAGTTTCGTGGTGATGAAGACGTCCTCGCGGCGCAGCCCGCTCTCCTTGACCGCCCGCCCGACCTCCTTCTCGTTGCCGTACATCGTGGCGGTGTCGATGTGCCGGTAGCCGGCATCCAGGGCGGCGAGCACGGCGTCGTACCCCGACTCGCCGGTGGCCTGCCAGGTGCCGAAGCCGAGCAGCGGCATCCGGACGTCGCCGGTGAGGGGGACGGTGGGCTGGTCGAGGTCCATACCGACGCTTCTACCCGTGATCGCCGTAGCCATGCCCGCGCCGCGCCGGAAGGCGCGGAAACGGACAGAAGTCGCAGGCAGCGGGCGATCCGACGGGGTGTGCCGCAGAATGCGGGGGTGGGCGACCGGCTGGAGGAGTACCGGCGGAAGCGGAACGCGGCGCGTACCCCCGAGCCGGTGCCGGAGCGGACCGCGCAGCGGAAGCGGACCTCCCGCCGCCGTTTCGTCATCCAGCAGCACCACGCCCGCAGCCTGCACTGGGACCTCCGGCTGGAGCACGACGGCGTGCTGGCCTCCTGGGCGGTGCCGCGCGGCCTGCCCCGCGACCCCGGGCGCAACCACCTCGCCGTGCACACCGAGGACCATCCGATGGAGTACCTCACCTTCCACGGCGAGATCCCGGCCGGCGAGTACGGCGGCGGGCGCATGACCGTCCACGACACCGGGACGTACCGCGCGGAGAAGTGGCGCGACGACGAGGTGATCGTGGTGCTCGACGGGAAACGGACAAAGGGCCGGTACGTGCTCTTCGCCACCGGCGGCCGGGGCCGGGACTGGATGGTCCGCCGCACCGACCCCGCCCCGCAGGGCTGGACGCCGATGCCCGAGCTGGTCCGTCCGATGCGCGCCACCTCGGGGAAGCGGCTGCCGAAGGACGAGGCCGCCTGGGGGTACGAGCTGCGCTGGGACGGCGTCCGGGTGATGGCGTACGTCTCCGGCGGCCGGCTCCGGCTGCTCGACTCCTCGGACGAGGAGGTCATTGGGACGTACCCCTGGCTGCGCGGCATGGCCGAGGCGCTGGCGCCGACCGAGGCGGTGCTGGACGGGGTGCTGGTACGGATCGACCCGGCTGGGCGGGTACGCGCGCCAACCGGGCGGGACGGCCAGTTCCTCGCCGTGGATCTGCTCTGGCTGGAGGGCGTCACCAGCATCGAACTGCCGTACGCGCAGCGCCGCGAGCTGCTCGACGGTCTGGCGCTCACCGGGCAGCACTGGCAGACTCCGCCGTGGTTCCCGGGCGTCGGTGCGGACGCCCTGCGGACCGCCCGCGAGCAGGGGCTCCCCGGAGTGGTGGCGAAGCGCCTCGACTCCCCCTACGAGCCGGGGCGGCGCAGCCGGCACTGGCTGAGCATCGACGCGAGCTGAGGAGCATCGTGCACCTGACGCACCTGGAATGCCCGCGCTGCGGCCACGAGCGTCCGGCGGACAAGCTGCAGAACCTGTGCGAGTGCGGATCACCGCTGCTCGCCCGCTACGACCTGGCCGCGGTGGGCGCGTCGCTGGCCCCCGAGCAGTTCGGCCTGCGCGCGGCCGACCTGTGGCGCTACCGGGAGCTGCTGCCGGTGGCCGACCCCCGGTTCGTGACCACCCTGGGTGAGGGCTGGACGCCGCTGCTGCGCGCCCCCGCGTACGGCCACGAGATCGGCGTCCCGGATCTGATCGTGAAGGACGAGGGGCTCACGCCGACCGGTTCGTTCAAGGCCCGGGGCGCGGCGGTCGGGGTGAGCCGGGCCCGCGAGCTGGGGGTCGAGCGGATCGCCATGCCGACCAACGGGAACGCCGGTGCGGCCTGGGCGACGTACGCGGCGCGGGCCGGGATGGGCGCGACCATCGCCATGCCGCTGGACGCGCCGACCATCTGCCGGCGGGAGTGCCGGGCGGCCGGGGCCGACCTGCACCTGGTGGACGGCCTGATCAGCGACGCCGGCCGCTGGGTGGCCGGGCTGGTCGCCGAGTCGGGTGGCCGGATCTTCGACGCCGGCACGCTGCGTGAGCCGTACCGCCTGGAAGGCAAGAAGACCATGGGGTACGAGATCGTCGAGCAGCTCGGCTGGCAGGTGCCCGACGTGATCATCTACCCGACCGGGGGCGGGGTGGGGCTGATCGGCATCCACAAGGCCCTGCACGAGCTGCGCGAGCTGGGCTGGGTGGAGGACAAGCTGCCCCGGCTGGTCGCGGTGCAGTCCACCGGCTGCGCCCCGATAGTGCGGGCGTTCGCCGCCGGGGAGCCGCGGGCCACCCCCTGGGCGGACGCGCGCACCGTGGCGTACGGCATCACCGTGCCGGCCCCGCTGGGCGACGAGCTGATCCTGACCGCGCTGCGGGAGAGCGGCGGCACCGCGATCGCGGTGGAGGACGCGGAGATCCTCGCCGACCTGCGGAACTTCGCCGCGCGGGAGGGGCTGCTGCTCTGTCCGGAGGGAGCCGCCTGCCTGACCGCCGCCCGGCACCTGCGGGCCGGTGGCTGGATCCGGGCCGGGGAGCGGGTGGTGGTGCTGAACACCGGCGCGGGCATCAAGTACCCGGAGACGGTGGACGTCTCGGACGTGCCGCTGGTGACGGTCTGACGCCGGGCCCGAGCCCGGTGGCAGCCCGCCACGGCCGGGTGCGGCTCAGTCCGTGCTCGGGTCGGTCAGTCGCCAGGCGGCGTTGATCAGGCCGATGTGGGACAGCGCCTGGGGGGTGTTGCCGAGCTGGGCGCCGCTGTCCAGGTCGATCTGCTCGGCGAAGAGGCCGAGGTCGTTGGCGTGGCCGAGGACCTTGTCGAACAACGCCTCGGCGCGCTCGGTCTCCCCCGCCATGACCAGGCACTCGACCAGCCAGAACGAGCAGAGCACGAAGCCGGCCGGGTCGGTGTTCCAGCGCCGGACCAGGCCGTCGTCGGTGCCCAGCTGACGCTCCACCACCTCGATGGTGGCGCGCATCCGCGGGTCGGTGGCGGGCAGGAAGCCCACCACCGGCAGCAACAACGCCGAGGCGTCCAGCTCCGTCGAGCCGAACGCGCCGGTGTACGCGCCGATCCGGTCGTTCCAGCCCTCGCGCAGCACGGTCGAGCGGATCTCGTCGCGGACGGCCGCCCAGCGGCGCGGGTCGGCCCG
Organism: Micromonospora mangrovicola; assembly: GCF_047200535.1. Taxonomy (NCBI): domain Bacteria; kingdom Bacillati; phylum Actinomycetota; class Actinomycetes; order Micromonosporales; family Micromonosporaceae; genus Micromonospora; species Micromonospora mangrovicola. The sequence goes on from NZ_JBJZOG010000064.1 coordinate 7,032, forward strand.
GTCCCCGAGCCGGGGCGCGAGCGCCACCGCCCGGTCCAGCGCCGCCCAGCAGAGCGCCTTGGAGGACAGGTAGTGCCGTTCGACGTCCCGGGTCTCCCAGATGCCCCGGTCGGGCTCGCGCCAGGTGGAGGCGACCTGCTCGGCCAGCCCGACCACCATCTCCCGGATCTCCTCCTCGAAGGTGTCGCCGAGGTAGTCGTGCAGCCGCCAGACCGCCGAGATCACCTCGCCGGGCACGTCGAGCTGCCGCTGCCGCCAGGCGTCGTTGCCGATCCGCACCGGCGCGCTGTCGGCGTATCCGCGCAGGTGGGTGCACTCGTGCTCGGAGAGGTCCCGCTCCCCCTCCAGCCCGAACAGCACCGGCACCGGCTGGTCGCCGATCCGGCCGATCGAGCGGGCCGCCCAGTTGAACAGCCGGGTCGCCTCGTCCGGGCAGGCCGCCACCCAGAAGGCGCGCATGGTCATCGCAAAGTCGCGCAGCCAGGAGTAGCGGTAGTCGTAGTTGCGGTCCCCGCCGATCCGTTCCGGCAGCGAGGTGGTCAGCGCCGCGGCCACCGCGCCACTGCGGGCGTAGGTGAGGCCGGTCAGCACGACGGCGCTGTGCCGGACCTGCGGCAGGTAGCGCCCGCGGTAGCGGTGGGTCTCCCGGAACGCCTCCCACGCCTGCGCCGTCTCGGCCAGCGCGACCACCGGGTCCAGCCGGGCCGGCGGGTCCCCGTAGACGGCCGCGTACGCCAGGTCGAAGGCGACGGTCTGGCCGGCGGCCACCTCGAAGGTGTGCGCGACCCGGTCGCCGTCGTGGCGCAGGGTCTGGTCCGTGCCGCGCAACAGCAACGCCACCGGCCCGGCGGTGGCCAGCACTCCGCCCCCGGGCTGGTCGTGCAGGTACGGGGTGAGCAGCCCGTACTCCGGCCGCGGGGCGAAGTCGAGGTGCATCCGGACCCGGCCGGAGAGCCCCTCGACGACCCGGAGCAGCACGGCGGGCGAGTTCCTGCCCAGCTCGTGGCCCCGCGCGCCCAGTTCGGCGGCGAGCGCGTCGGTGACCGCGACGCTCCCCTCCGGGGTGTGGTGCACGGTCCGTAGTACCAGCGTTTCCGGCCGGTAGGCGCGCTCCACCCGGCTCGCGGCGAGCGGGGCGATCCGCCAGTGCCCGCCGGCCGCGTCGAGCAGGCGGGCGAAGACCGACGGCGAGTCGAACCGGTCCGGGCACCACCAGTCGACCGAGCCGTCCCGGCCGACCAGGGCCCCGGAGCGGCAGTCGGAGAGGAATCCGTAGTCGGAGATCGGCGGCTGTTGCACCACCCGCTGCGGGTACCCGGAGCGGTCCGGTTCAGGCCATGCCGGTCATGCGGTGGGAGGCTCGTCCCGGCCGGCGGCCTCGGCCGCGTCGGCCTCCTCCTTGGTCCGGTGCACGGCCCCGTCGGCGTGGTCCGGCGGCCCGTAGACGGTGTAGAGCACGAGCGGGTTCGGCCCGGTGTTGACGAAGTTGTGTTTCGTGCCGGCGGGCACGACCACCAGGTCGCCGGAGACGACCTCCTTCTTCTCGCCCGCCACCCGGGCCTCGCCGGTGCCGCTGACGAAGGTGAGGATCTGGTCGATGCCCTCGTGGACCTCCTCGCCGATCTCCCCGCCGGGCGGGATCGTCATGATCACCAACTGGGTGTGCTGCCCGGTCCAGAGCACGCGCCGGAAGTCCGGGCTCCGCTCGGCGACGGTCTCGATCGTGAAATGCTCCATGGCGCGCACATACCCGGCACACCCTCAGGTCACGCCGGGAATCGCAGATGGCGGAATTTGCCCACCCTCCGTGGTTTGGATCCCCCCTGGCCGGGCATCTGCTCGACCAAGACCGGCCTGCACGCCGGTCGAGCCAGGTCCCCGCTGTCGTACCGCCGTACGGCTGCGGTGGTGGGAGACGGCCAGAGCGCGGCGACGTTACGACCCACGGTCGGGCGGCGCCGTGCGCTCGTCTGTGGGCCCGTCAGGACGGCGTTGGAAATGCCGGTACGCGGCGCGACGGCGATGGCGCCCTGCGGGGCGGGCCCGCCGCCGGCGACTGGCCCGACGGTGCCGACGTACCCGGCGCCGGTCAGCCGAGCCGCCGGGTGTGCGCGGCGAGCAGTGCCCGCAGCACCGTCAGGTCGCCCTTCCCCATCGCGCGTTTCGGCAGCACCAGCACGGCGGCCCCGATCCGGTCGGAGGCGAGCAGCGCGACCGACTTCGCCGTCTCCACGTGGTACGGATGCTGGGTCCACCGCGCCGTCGTCTCGCCCGCCGCCGAGGCGACCTGGACACCGTCCGCACCCACCACCACCCGCAGCGGCTGCGCCAGCATCGGGTTGCCCCGGATCAACTGGCGGGACGACCAGCGGTAGGTGAGCTTCGCCGGGTCGGCCACGCGGCGGAACAGCCAGGTCATCAGGACGGTCAACAGCAGCACGACGACCGAAGCGACGGCCAGCGCGATCCAACTGGTGGCCGAGGTGTCCCCGCTGAGCGCCGTCTTCGCCACGAAGAACAGCACGACGCCGGCCACGATCAGCAGGTTGAGGTGGCGCAGGTACCAGGGGCGCTGGACGACCCGGTGCGCGGCGGTGAGCCCGTCGAGGAGGTCGTCGGCGGCGAGGGTGTACTCGAGCCGTACGGGCTCGGCGGTGGGTGCGTCGGCCGTGGACATGGTGGGCAGCATAGGCAGCGCCGGGCGTTACACGCTGCCCAGGAGGGCCTGTGTGGACGGCGGAACGGCCGGATACATTGAAGTATGTTGTCCGCCCGCGGGGGGCGGGCGGCGGAGCCGGCCTACCGTCCGGTGCTGGTCGGCCGCCGGGGTGAGCTGGAGGCGCTGACCCACCTCGACGACGCCACCGCTCCACTGCTCGCTCCGGTCATCGACCTCCGCGTGGTCGACCCGTGCACGGTACGGCTGCTGCGCCGGCTGCCGGCCGGGCTGGTCCCCGCCGTCGACGTCTCAGCCCTGCCGGAGCTCCCGGAGAGCGAGCCGGCCCGCTGGGGCGTACCCCTGGTGCCGGTGATCGGGCTCGCGGAGAGCGACCGCCGGCTGGTGGCGCTCGGCGCCGCCGCGCGGGCGTACGACCGGCGGGCGGTGGTGCGGCTGCGGGCCGGTCAGGCCCGGGTCGGCCCGGACGCGACGACGGCCGCGGCGGAACGGGTCTGGCGACTGACCCGGCTGCTGCCGGAGCAGTGCGACCTACTCGTCGACGTGGCGGACGTGTGCTGCCCGGCCGACGTCCGGTTGGCCGGACCCCGGGTGCGGCGGCTGGTCGAGTGGGCCCGGCGGCACGCGTGGCGCTCGATCACCGTGGTGGCCGGCGGGATGCCGCCGACGCTGGCCCGCCTGCCCACCGACGAGCCGGTCCGCCTCGGCCGTTTCGACTGGCAGCTCTGGCAGGACCTGGCCGATCTCGGCGTCGGCTACGGCGACTACGGGGTGACCTCGGCGACGCCGGACGCGGAGGGACCGGGCGACCGGCTGCCGACGCTGCGGTACACCACGGACGGGGCGTGGTGGATCTACCGCTGGTCGCGGCGGGGCGGGCGGGGCGATGAACGCCTCGCCGACCTGTGCCGGACGCTGGTGTCGGCGTCGTGGTGGCCGGCCGCCGGGGCCGACTTCTCCTGGGGAGACCACGAGATACTGCGCCGGGCGCGGCGTGGCGCGGGGGCCGGATCACCGGCGAACTGGATCGCCTGGAGCACGTCGCACCACCTGGCGCACGTGCTGGCCGCGCTGCGGCAGCCTGGGCGGGAGCCGCGCGGCGGCTCCTGGCGGGCCGGTCAGGATGCGGCTGTCCGGGGCCGTTCCGGCCGGTCGCCGCGCGGCGGCGGGCACCGCCGTGCCGGGTGAGCGCCCGGCCTCACTCCTTCTCGGTGAAACCGAACTGGACGATCCCCTCATCGTCGACGACCGCGTCGACGGAGGTGTCGTTGAGCAGCTCGGCGGCGTCGGCGTCGAGGAAGATGCGGGCGCCCTCGTTGTCGACCACCTGGTCGCCCTGGGTCGGCTGCTCCACCAGCTCGATGGAGAGCGACCCGGCCTGGGTGTCGGCGGCGATGCGCAGTCCGCCGGCCTCGGCGACGTCCTGCTGGGTGGCGAGGTCGCGGATCACCAGGACGGCGTTGTCGGTCATGGTCAGCATGGCGGAACTCCTCGTGGCTGCTTCGGGACACCGGGACTGGCCGAGGTGGCCCACACGGCCCGGCGCGCCCCAGAACGGCGAATCGGCATTCGCCCGACAGAACGGGGCAGCTCGAACGCTCCCCTCCGCCCACGGTCCACCCTGACCTGCCATCCGTCAAATCGAGCCAGGTCAGTCGAGTACGTGGCCGCCGGCCCCCGACACGATCGGGTGATCAGCGGTTTCCCGCGTTCGGGCCGGGAGTAACCGAAAGCTCTTCGGAAATATCTTTCACTGCGGAGTCTTCTCCGGAGGAAAGCTCCATGGCAGCATCGACGCATGCATCGTCGTCTCTTTTTTCGGGCGCTCGCGGTGCTGGCGCTGGTCGCCACCGCGGCCACCGCCGGTGCCCCCACCGCCACGGCCGACGCGCCCGCCCCGGCGCAGCTGCGCCTGAACGCGACCATCGACGCCGTCCTCGCCGACTCCCGGCTCGACGGGGCGCAGGCCGGCGTGGTGGTGGTGGACACCACCACCGGGCGGACCCTCTACGACCGGAACGGACAGTGCCGCCTGGTGCCGGCCTCCAACACCAAGCTGCTCACCTCGACCGCGGCGATGGAACTGCTCGGCCCGGGCCATCGCTTCACCACCGACGTCGCCAGTGACGGCGTACGCCGGGCCGGACTGCTCTCCGGCAACCTGTACCTGCGCGGCGGTGGTGACCCGACCATGCTGGCCGCGGACTACGACCGGCTGGCCGCGCAGGTGGCCGCCGAGGGCGTACGCCTGGTGACGGGCAACCTGGTCGCCGACGACACCCGCTACGACCGGACCCGGCTGGGCCCGGACTGGACCTGGGACGACGAGTCCTACTACTACGCCGCCCAGGTGTCGGCCCTGACCGTCGCCCCGGACACCGACTACGACGCCGGCACGGTGATCGTGCACGCCGCCCCGGCCACCGAGGCGGGCGCGCGGCCGGTGGTCACCATGACCCCGCCCAACGGCTGGCTGCGGATCGAGAACCGGGCCGAGACGGTCGCCACCGGCGAGACGAGCGTCTCCTTCGAGCGGGAGCACGGCGGCAACACCATCGTGGTGACCGGGCAGATCGCCGTCGGCGAGGCCGCCGAGAGCGACTGGATGACGGTCTGGGAGCCGACCGGGTACGCCGCCGACATCTTCCGGTCGGCGCTGCAACGGCACGGGGTGCGGGTCCTCGGCCGGACCGTGCTCGGTCGGCCCACCCCGGACGACGCGACGACGGTCACCCGGCACGACTCGATGCCGCTGGCCGAGCTGATGGTGCCGTTCCTCAAACTCTCCAACAACGGCCACGCGGAGGTGCTCACCAAGGAACTGGGCCGGGTGCTCTCCGGCTCCGGCACCTGGTCCGCCGGGCTGGCCGCGATCGGCAAGTACGTCGGGGACTCCGGGATGGACACCGGCACGCTGCGCCAGCGCGACGGCTCCGGGCTGTCCCGGCGCAACCTGATCCCGCCGGGCCAGTTCGTGTCGCTGCTGTCGACGGTGCGTGCCGAGCCCTGGTTCGACACCTGGTACGCGGCCCTGCCGGTGGCCGGCAACGCCGAGCGCTTCGTCGGCGGGACACTGCGCAGCCGGATGCGCGGCACCGCCGCGGCGAACAACGTGCACGCCAAGACCGGCAGCTTGACCGGCGTCTCCAGCCTCTCCGGCTACGCCACCGACGCCGACGGGCACCTGCTGGCCTTCTCCGTCGTGTTCAACAACTACCTGACCTCGTCGGTCAAGGCGCTGGAGGACCAGATCGCGATCGCGCTGGCGTCGTACACGGAAGCGGAGACGACCACGGCGCGGCTGGCGGTGCCGACGGCGCCGGAGTCCCCCCGGGTGCCCGAGGGCCTGGAGTGTTCGTGGGTGAAGCCGACCGCGTGCTGAGTCGAGGTGCCCCTGCCCGGGCGGGATCGGGCAGGGGCACCCCGCCGCTCAGGCGCCCGGGCGGTGCGGGCGCGGGGCGGCGGTCGGGTCGCCGCGTTCGATCAGGGCGTCGATCTCGGCGGTCGGAAGCCCGTGCAGCGCGAGCACCCGGCGTCCCCAACGGTGCAGCCGGCACGGGTGCGGGCTGGCGTCGTTGCGGCAGATCGTCCCGCCGGACCAGCGTCGCGGCGCGTGCACCACCACCGCCCGCACGGCGAACTGGGCGTCCTCGCCGGGCACGTACGGCGGCAGCGGGATCTCCCGCAGCACCTCGCCGGACGGTTCGGCGGAACGGACGACGGGGGCGCTGCTGCTCATCGGTCAAGCCTCCACAGCGGATGGTCGGACGGACAAGGCACCGGAAACCTACGACGCCCCGCGCCGTCCGCGACGGACAAACTGTCCCGGCTGCTCCGGGTCTGGGGCGGCTCAGCCGACGCGCTGGCGCATCCGCGCGGCGGTCCGGCGCGGGTCGTAGTCCGGGCCGACGCCCTCGATGATGATCGTCGACGCGTCGAGGTGGCGGGTGCGCAGCGGCAGGATCTCCCGGTACGCCGGGGAGGCGTACCACTCGCGGGCCGCCTCGATGTCCGGAAACTCGATAATCACTACGGTGCCGGGCCACTCCCCCTCGAGCACCTCCGGCACCCCGCCGTGCACCCGGAACCGCCCCCGGTACGGGTCGAGGGTCGCCTGGATCTTGTCGATGTAGTCGATGATGTCGTCGTTGTCCGCCGTGGTGCGCAGGTGAGCGAGCGCGAATGCGGGCATGGTCCCTCCCCGGTGTCGTGCGCCGCGGTCGCGGCGCAGGGCCTGACACCGATTCTGGCGACCGGCCGCATCCGGGTCGACCACCTGCGAGGTGAGGAAAGTCAGACCCGTTCCAGCACCACGACCGGGATCTCCCGGTCGGTCTTCGTCTGGTAGTCGTCGTACGCCGGCCAGGCGGCGGTCATGGTGCGCCACATCCGGGGCTTCTCCGCCGGGGTCGCGGTGCGCGCCCGGACCGTGAACCGCTCCGACCCGACCTGCACCCGGGCCTCCGGGTCGGCGAGCAGATTGAGGTACCAGGCCGGGTGCTGCGGCGCGCCGCCCTGGGAGGCCACCACCAGGTAGGCGTCGCCGTCCCGGCCGTAGATCAACGCGGTGCGGCGCAGTTGGCCGGAGCGCCGGCCCCGGATGGTCAGCAGCAGCGTGTAGACCCCCGGCCGCCACTCGTGCCCCTCCGCGCCGTCGGTCTCCACGTACCTCCGGATGTGGTTGGCGACCCACCCCTCGGGGCTGTCCAGCACCTGCTCGCCCGTCGCCATCGGTTCCTCCCGGCTCGTCCGTCGACCGTCGCGACCACGCTACCCCCGAGCGGCCCGGGGCACCGGGCGAACGACGGCTCAGCGCAGGGCGACCGCCTGGAGGCTGACGTTGCCGCAGTCCCCCATGGACTCCTCGACCGTCCAGCTCACCAGCAGCTTGGCGCCCTTGGCGGCGCGGAAACGGACGGTGAACTGGGCGGTCCGCACGGTGTGCGGGTCCTCCAGCCGCAGGGTGCTGGCCGGCCCGCCGCCGGAGATCCGCAGGTCGAGGCGGGCCCGGGCCATCCAGAGCCCGGCGTAGAGGCGTACCGTGCGCTCCCGGCCGCCGCCGGCCACGGAGAGGCTGAAGCCGCTGCCCTTGTCGCAGGTGTAGACCCCCGACATGGTCCCGCTGGCCGACTCGACCGGGGCGCCGTCGCGCCAGGTGTACATCTCCGGGTTGTTGCGGTAGCTCACCCGCTCGCCCCGGCCGCCCTCGTCCCGGATCTCGCCGGACCCGTCGCGCTTGCGGACCGGCGCGCCGGGACCGAGCAGTCCCCAGTGGACCCAGTCGGTGGGGCCTGCGGCGGTCAGGTCGACCCGCGCCGGGATGTCCGCCTGGTCGACCGCCAGGAGCGGGGAGACCGCCGGAGTGGCCGACGTGGACGGCGACGGGGTCGGCGACGGCGGGCGCTGCCGGGGCCGCAGGCCCGGCGTCACGACCCCGCTGTCGGCACCCGGCGCGCCCGGGCCCGGCGTCTCGGGCCGGGCGGCCGGCGGCCCGGGCAGTACGCCGCTGCGCTCCTCCCGGGGTGTCCCGTGCAGCTCGGTGCCGAGGTACCCGGTGACCGCGGCCAGACAGCCGAGTGCCACCAGTGTCTCCAGGAGCCAGCGTCGCCGCCGCCGGGCCCGCGCCATCCGACGGAACTCCGACCGTGTCCGCCCGCGCGGATACGACGTCCGGCCGTCGGCCGGACCGTGGCCTGCCTGCCCCACCTGACCTCCGCTCCCCACCACGCCCCGGCCGTCGGGACGGGCGGGGCGCGACCCGCTTCACGTTTCCATCTTTCGGGGGTGATGCGCCATATGTCGGCGGGTGGGAGTTTCCAGTTTGTTACCCGGCGGTAGCGGCGGAGCGTCAACTGACGGCGAGCGCCTCCATGGCCACGCCGTCGTTCGCGCCGCCCACGACGGTCAGCGCTCGCCAGGTGATCAGCAGCTTGGCACCGCGCGCCGCGCGGAAGTGGATGACGTACTCGTAGAAGCGGTCGTCGGCGGCGAGCGCCACCTCCCGGACGGCGGGATCCCCGCCACTGGAGAGCCGGACGTCGAGCCGGGCGCCCGCGCCGAACGCGCCGACGAAGAGCCTTACGGTCCGCAGGTCCCCACTGCCGGCCACGCTCAACGAGAAGGCCTTCCCGGCACCCCGCTGGAAGACCCCGTACCGGGTCCCCTCCTGCCGGGCCACCGGCGTGCCGTCGGCCCAGGCGAAGGCGGACACGCTGGCCGCGTGCTCCAGCCGAGCGCCGCCCGGGTCGACGATCTCCCCGGTGCCGGTCTGTTTGCGCTGCACACTGCCGCCGCCCAGGCCGCCCCAGTGGATCCAGTCCCGGCCGCCGAGCGCGGTCAGGTCCACCAGCGCCGGGACGTGTTGCTGGTCCACGCTGAGCAGCGGCCCGCCCGGGAAGGCCGGGTTCCCGGTGACCGGCACGACCGTCGGTGGCGGGGCCGGGGCCGGCACCGAGGCGGCGACCGTCGGCAGCGCCGCCGCCACGGTCGGCTCATCGTCGGCACGCGGCCCCCGACCGACGTACGCCAGCGCCGCCAGCGCCAGCGCGGCCACTGCCGCCGCGCCCAGCACCGCCCGACGACGACGCCGCCGGGCCCGGGCCACCCCGACCCGGGTGGCCGGCCCGTCCGGCGCGGCGCCGACGGCCACCCGCACCTTTGCGGCCGCCGGGCGGACCAGCTCGGCGAGCCGCTCCGCGACGCTCTCCCGGGCCGAGTGCCGGGCCGGGTCGGGGTCGACGGAGGGCGCCCCTGGCAGTTCGGCGGAGCCGTCCGCCGGCACCGACGGCCCGGTGGAGGCGGACGGCGGGTCGGTCGCGGGTGCGGCGCGGTCCGGGTCGGCCGACCCCGGTGCGGCCCCGTCGTCCGGGCCGGCGGGCAGCCGACGCGGCGCGGCCGGCGGTTGCGGCTCCCGGCCCGGTTCGGCGGGTACGGCGGGAAGCCACCGCCCGACCCGGATCCCGGTCTGGGTGAGTTCGTCCTCAGCCACCGACCCCTCCCTCGGCCACCGGCGGTCGCCCCGGCCCCGCCGCAGGGAGAATGACACACGTCTCGAATTCCGAGAAGCTGTCGGCACGAGGCATCTTCCCGACAGCGGGACGTGCGCTCAGCGCCGCTCGCGCCGCTCCAGCCCCCGGCCGGGATGCCAGCTCTCGATCACCAGGTGGTCCGGCGGGTCGCCGACCCGAGTCAGCACCACCTCGGTCAGCTCGATCCGGAACCGGTGCGAACCGTCCTCGCCCGGCGGCTCCTCGTGCGCCCGGCCGGCAACCTTGGCGTCCCCGTCCCAGGACACCGGGTCGTCCTCGGGTGCGTCCTCGGTCGGGCAGTGCAGCGCCACCCGGGGATCGCGCCGCAGGTCGAGGGCCTTGCGCGCGCCCGCCATGCTGCCCAGCCGCAGCTGGCCGTCGGCGCCGAAGTCGAACTCGGTGCCGCTGATACGGGGTGAGCCGTCCCGCCGCAAGGTCGCCATCGTGCCGTGCTTGCGGACCGCGAAGCGGGCGCGCACCCGCGCGGCGAAGTCGGGTTCGGACGCCACCAGATCGGACCACCATGCCATGACGGTCAGCCTGGCAGGAAAATCTGACATCCCACGGCCTCTTTCCGGCGCGAAATTCAGCGGATCTCGAAGCCCAGCGCCTGGGCCAACACGACCGCCTGCTCCGCGTCGACGATCGCGCCGGCCCGCTCGACGGCGGTCGGGTCCAGCGCGGTCAGGTCGCTGCCCCGCAGGTCCGCCCGGACCAGCTTGGCGCTGTGCAACTGGGCGCCGGAGAGGTCGACGCGGGTGACCGTGGCACCGGTCAGGTCCACGCCGGTCAGGTCGGCCTCCCGCATCCGCACGTCGCTGATCCGAACCCCGCGCAGGTCGGCGCCGGGCAGGGCGACGAACGACCAGTCGCCGCCCTCGACCCGCAGCGGGCGCAGGTCGCACTGGTCGAAGGTGCTGCCCACCAGCTTGCAGCCGGTGAACTCGGCCTCGAAGAGATTGCACCGCTTGAAGGTGCAGCGGGTGAACGCGGAATCGGTGTGCCGGGAGGCGTTGAAGGCGACGTTGCCGAAGACGCACTCGGTGAAGCTGGCCCCCTGGCTGAGCGCCTCGGTGAGGTCGACGTGGAAGAACTCGCACCGCACGAAGTGCCGGTCGACCAACTCCTCGGCGTACCAGTCCTGGTGGCGGTAGGTGGTCTCCTCGACGGTCTCCGGCATGCGGCCGAGCCTAGTGTGATCAGCCGACACTTCCCGGCACGCCTACCGACCGGTAGCGTCGGCGCGGTGAACCTCGCAGTGAGTACCGACCCCGCAGACATCGGCTTCGACCCGACCCGCCTGGCTCGGATCGACGAGCACTTCGGCCGGTACGTCGACGACGGCCGGCTCGCCGGCTGGCAGATCGTGGTGACCCGGCGCGGCGAGATCGCCCACGCCTCGACGTACGGGCTGCGGGACCGGGAGGCCGGCACGCCGGTCGAGGCGGACACCCTGTGGCGCATCTACTCGATGACCAAGCCGATCACCTCGGTCGCCGTGATGATGCTCTGGGAAGAGGGTCGGCTGGAGCTGAACGACCCGGTCAGCCGCTGGCTGCCGGAGTTCGCCGACGTCCGGGTCTACGACAAGGGCTCGGTGCTCAAGCCGTACAGCGTGCCGGCGGTCGAACCGGTCCGGGTCTGGCACCTGCTCACCCACACCGCCGGCCTGACGTACGGCTTCGCCCAGAGCACGGTGGTCGACGGCCTGTACCGGAAGGCGGGCTTCGACCTGGGCGTGCCGCCGGGCGCGGATCTGGCCGCCGCCTCGGCGGGCCTGGCCCGGCTGCCGCTGCTCTTCCAGCCCGGCACGAGCTGGAACTACGGCGTCTCCACCGACGTGCTGGGCCGGCTGGTGGAGGTGATCTCCGGGCAGAGCCTGGACGCCTTCTTCACCGAGCGGATCCTGCGTCCGCTCGGCATGACCGACACCCGGTGGTGGGTCGAAGAGCCGGACGCCAAGCGGCTGGCCGCCCTCTACACCCCGCACCCGGCCACCGGCGAGGCGGTCCGCGCCGACGGCATCGGCCGGGCCGCGCTGGCCGAGCCGAGCTGGTTCTCCGGCGGCGGCGGGCTGATCTCGACGGCGGCCGACTACCACCGGTTCACCCAGTTCCTGCTGCGCGGCGGGGAGCTGGACGGGGTTCGCCTGCTCGGGCCCCGCACGGTCCGGTTCATGACCCGAAACCACCTGCCCGGCAACCGGGACCTGGCCTCGTTCTCCCCGGAGGGGTTCGCCGAGACCATCCTCGACGGCATCGGTTTCGGGCTCGGCTTCGCCGTGGTGCTGGACCCGGTGCCGTCCCGGGTGCCGAGCAGCCTGGGTGAGTACTACTGGGGCGGCCTGGCCAGCACCGCGTTCTGGGTGGACCCGGTGGAGAAGGTCACCGCCCTGCTCTTCACCCAGCTCATGCCGTCGAGCACGTACCCGCTGCGTTCGCAGCTGCGCCAACTGGTCTACTCCGCGCTCATCGACTGAGCCGGCGCGGGGCCGGCGTGATCCGCGTAACCGCACCGGGCGCGCGGCCGAATCCCTAGCCTGAGGGCATGGCCAACATCGTCGTGTTCGGTGCCGGCGGCACCGCGGGGTCGCGGATCTCGGCCGAGGCGGTCGAGCGGGGGCACCGGGTGACCGCGGCGGTACGCCGCCCGGAGGCGACCAGCTACCTGCCGCCCGGGGTACGCCCGGTGACCGGCGACGCCACCTCGGCGCAGAGCGTGCGGGAGCTGGCCGAGGACGCGGACGTGTTCGTGGTGGCGATCGGCGGCGGCGAACGGGAGCTCTGGCGTGACGCCGCCCGGACGCTGGTGGACACGCTGCGCGGGCAGCCCGACCCGCCCCGCGTGATCCACGTGGGCGGTGGGGCGACGCTGCTGACTTCGAAGGGCACCCCGTACCTCGACGAGCCGGACTTCCCGGAGGAGTACCGGGACTCGGCCGAGGGCCAGGCCGATGCCCTCGCCGTCTACCGTTCCTCGGCCGACGGGGTCACCTGGACGTACGTCTCCCCGCCGCCGTTGGAGTTCCACCCGGGTGAGCGCACCGGCCACTACCGGACCGGCACCGACCAGCCGGTGACCGACGCGCAGGGCCGGTCGGTGCTCACCTACGAAGATCTGGCGGTGGCGATCGTCGACGAGATCGAGAGCCCGCGGTTCCGCAACGCGCGCTTCACCGCGGCGTACTGACCGGGGTCAGTCGGCGAGCCGGGCGGGGAAGCCGCCGGTGGCGATCGGGCCCCAGCCGTCGACGGTGATCCGGATCAGCGACTTGCCCTGCTGCACCATGGCCTGGCGGTACTCGTCCCAGTCCGGGTGCTCGCCGGAGATGCTGCGGAAGTACGCCACCAGCGGTTCGAGCGCCTCGGGCAGGTCGAGCACCTCGGCGGTCCCGTCCACCTGCACCCAGGGCCCGTTCCAGTCGTCGGAGAGCACACAGGCGGAGACCCGGGGGTCACGCCGGATGTTGGCCACCTTGGCCCGCTCCGGGTAGGTGGAGATCACGAGGCGGCCCTCGGCGTCGACACCGCAGGAGACCGGCGAGGACTGGGGCCGGCCGTCGGAACGGGTCGTCATCAGCAGGACCTTGTGCCGGGGGCGGAGGAACTCGATCAGGGCGTCTCGGTCGACCCGGGTGTTGGTCGCGATGGTGCGTGCCATGTCTCGGTTCTACCAGGCCGCCCGGCCATCGGCCCGGTCAGCGGGGGCGGTTGGCGACCCGGCGCGGGTTGGCCTGGGCCGGCACCCGGGGCGGCACCGCCGGCCGCCAGGCCCGGCCGTTCGCATAGATCACCCGGAAGCCCAGGTACGACGCCAGTGGCGCCCAGTGCGCGGAGCCCATCCGCAGCTCGGCGGCGTTGTGCCGCTGACCGTTGGCCAGGACGTCCAGCAGGACCGTCTCGAACGCCGCGGACTCGACCCAGTCGACCTCGCGGGTGAAGCCGCAGATCAGCGCCGCGCCGGTCATGTCGAGGAAGTCGCGCAGTGCGGCGTCGGAGGCGCGCAGCACCGAGCAGCTGCCGAAGTAGAGCCGGCGCCCCTCGCAGCGGCCGGCCATCCGTTGGGCGACGTCCGCCAGCTCGACGGAGTCCCAGTCGGTGAGGCAGAGCCGGCTCGGCTCGCCGTGCATGGCGAAGAAGCCGACCCGGTAGTCCGCGTACTGCTTGAGCAGCCAGCGGTCGAGGAAGTAGAAGAGCTCGTCGCGGGTGGCCGCGTCCTTGTGGATGAAGCGGATCTTGCCGAGCCGTTCGAGGAGTTCGAGGGTGGGCAGGACGGAGCCGCGCTCGTTGAGGTCCCGGTGCCACTGACCCTCGATGCAGAAGATGCCTCCACGCGCCAACGCCGACCTCCCCCGCCCGCGGAGCCGTACCGGGCCCCGGCGGAGACGTTACCGGGCCTCCCGGGCCCGGTGACATAACCCTCGGTGGTGCCGTAGGCCATTTCCGTCACGATCGCGCCATTGCGGCAGCGGCACACCGTTCCGGCCTGGAATGGGCGATTCGCAAAACCTTGCTATTCACAGCCGACGCCCAGGAACAAGCAATTATGAGAACAATTCCGGTTATTGCCCACGAATCGCCCGCACCGCTGCGAAGGTGAAGGGGACAGGACGTCTCGGTCGATGCCCTGCTCACACCTCATTCGATCTCCTATCGGGAGGACTTTCGTGCGCGTCAACACCCTCAAGCGGGTAGCCGTCGCGTTCGCGCTGGCACTGCCCGGGGCCGCGATCGCCACGGTGGTCGCCGCACCGGCCGCCCACGCCGACGGCTGCTACACCTGGAACCGGAACCTGTACCAGGGACGCTCTGGCGACGACGTCCGCCAGCTCCAGATCCGCGTGGCCGGCTGGTCCGCGTACGGGGGAATTGTTCGGATCGACGGCATCTACGGGCCGGAGACGGCCGCCGCGGTCAGACGCTTCCAGTCCGCGTACGGCCTGCGCGTCGACGGCGTCGCCGGCCCGCAGACCTTCAACAAGCTCTACCAGCTCCAGGACAACGACTGCACACCGGCGCACTTCAGCTACGGCGAGCTGGACGACGGCTGCGGTCGCGGCGGGTGGAGCGGGGGCCCGCTGTCGGCCACCCAGACGAAGGCGAACGCGGTACGCACCATGTGGAAGCTGGAGGCACTGCGGCGCAGCCTCGGCGACAAGCCGCTGTACGTGACCAGCGGCTTCCGTGACACCAGCTGCAACCGGCAGGTGGGCGGGGCCGCCAACAGCCAGCACCTGTACGGCTACGCCGCCGACGTGGTCTCGCGCACCTCCTCGCTGTGCCGGGTCGCCCAGTCCGCCCGCTCACACGGCTTCAGCGGCATCTACGGCCCCGGCTACCCCGGCCACGACAACCACGTGCACCTGGACTCCCGGCGGGAGAACAACAGCGACGGCCTGACCAACAGGACCAGCTGGTCCGCCCCGGACTGCGGGGTCGGCAACTGAGTCACGGTCGTGGACGGCGGCCCGACGCGGGGGTGGGGGGGTCCCCGCGGCGGGCCGCCGTCTCGTCGCCCCGGGCGTCGCGCTGCTCGGGCGTGCCCCCGATGCGACCGGCTCCGGCTCGGCGGGCCCGATGCCACGCCGCGACCGGGAGCGGTCGTCAGCTCGCCCGGGGCCAGCGCGGCCGGGTGGCGGGGGGCGCCACGGGCCGACCGGTCGCGCCGGGCCGGGTCGCGGGCCGCACGCCATTGGGTGCGGCCACCCGGCCGGCCTGGCCGCGCGGGGACTGGGCGGCCGGAGCCGGCGGGCGCGCCGCCGGTCCGGTCAACACGAACGGGAAGGGCACGTGCACGAAGGGGTTGCCGTGCCGCACGAGCGCGTCGATCTGACGCTCGTTGAGGCCGTGGGCCGCCAGCACCCGCCGCCCCCACCGGTGCAGCCGGCAGGGGTAGGCGGCGCCGTCGTTGCGGCACTTCGGTCCGGCGGGCCACTCCTCGGCGGCGTGCACCACCACCGCCCGGACCGCGAGCCGGACATCCTCCGGGGTCAGCGACGCCGGCACCGGCACCTCGCCCAGGATCTGATCGATGGGATCCGTCGACTGCTCACCAACTCGCACGGCAGGCCTCCCGCAGCTCGGCAGCGGTGCGGCGGATCCGCCGCACCACATCCTCGCCCACTGGTACGGCCCCCGAGCGGCAGCAGTTCAATCCCGGCGCGGACCGGCCCCGCCGGGAGCCGGCCATGGCCGCGCCGGCGGTCCGGGCGGTCGGCGGCCGGCACGGTCGCCGGGTCACCCCTAGACTCGCCGTGATCCGCCGTCCCCGGAGATGGGAAGTCCCGTGCGTCGCTGGCCCGCCGCCCTTGCCCTGGTCCTGCTGCTCTCCGGTTGCGGCGGGGGAACCCGGACGACCGAGTTCCCGGCCTGGGAGCCCCCCTCGCCGACCGCGTCCGCCCCGCTGACCATAAAGGAGGCGAAGGGGCGGTACCTGTCGATCGTGGCGCCGTACAACACCGCGCTGGAGAAGTTGCAGGAGGCGTTGCGGGCCGGCAAACCGTGGCGGACCGTGCGGGGCCTGACCCGTACCGTCGCCACCACCAACGCCGCCCACGCCGAGCAGCTGCGCAGCACCGACTGGCCGGCCGAGGCGCAGGCGCCGGTCGCGGCGCTGCTCAAGGAGAACGACGTGGCCCTGCGGCACTGGCAGGCAGCCGCCGAGGCGACCGACGCGCAGGCGCTGATGCGGGAGATCCGCGCCGCCGCCGCGCACGACGGCGGCACCCAGGCCAACCGGGTACGCACCACCCTCGGCCTGCCCGTCTACAAGAAGCCCTGATCCCGGGCACGACTACCGGAATACGACGGGACTCGCGGCGGCGGGTCGCCGCGCGGCGAGCCGGGCCGACAGCGTCCCGAGGACGAGCCCGGTGACCAGCCCGTCGAGGGTGACCAGCGTGTCCGTGTCGGCGGCGCTGAGCGTGATGTTGCCGCTCAACCGGGTGAGGACCGGCCCGACCGGCAGCCAGGTCTGGACGAGGTCCGTGGCGAGCAGGACCACCGGCAGGCCGACCCCGGTCACCGCGGCCACCCCCGCGTACCAGGACACCACGGAACGCCCCTCCGGTCGCGCGTCGGCGAGCACGGCCACCGCGGTCACCAGCAGCACGCCGCCCGCCCAGACGGCGCGGATGGCCTGGTCGGGCGGGGTCAACCGGACGCCCACCACGGTGACCGCGCCGATCGACGCCAGGCCGGCGGCCAGCCCGGCGCGGGGCCGGGCCGATCCCGCCGTGGCGGCCAGCGCGCAGCCGCAGGCGAGCGCGAGCATCAGCGCACCGGTACCGACACCGGCCCAGCGGAGCTGCGGCTCCCGGTCGGTGGGCGACTCCACCGCCGCGCCGAGGGCTGCCAGCACCGCCGCGACGGTGGCGGCGACCAGCAGCGTTCGGCGGGCGGGCGGCCGGTCCGGCGGAACGCTGAGCCTCCGGCGCAACAGGGTCACCGCCCCGGCCAGCACCAGGCACCCGACGGCGGCGAGCGGCGGCACGTACCGCCAGCCCGCCAGGTCGGCGCGGTCGACGGCCAGGTCGGCCAGGAGCCAGCCGGGGCCGAGGGCCAGGGCGGCGCGGGTGGCCGACCGGCCGCCCCCGAAGGCGAGGACCAGCCCCAGCACGATGCCGACCAGCGCGGTGAGGCGTACCTCCCGGGCCCAGTAGGTGTGGTTGCCGGGAAGTACCTCGGACCACGGGCCGGCCGGCTCGGTCAGCGGCTGCAGCACCGCCATGCCGACCGCCCACCAGACCACCGAGGCGACCGCCAGGAGCAGGCCCGTGGCGTACCGGGGGTTCACGCGCATGGGCAGGACGCTATCCGCCACCCGGGTTACCGGCGACCCGGCGGACCGGGGCTGTTCCCGATCACGGCCGCCCGTTACCGTTCCCGGTCGGGGAGGTGCCGGTGTACGTCGTATCTGTGATCAACTACAAGGGCGGGGTCGGCAAGACCACGATGACCGCCAACCTCGGGGCCGAGTTGGCCAACCGGGGCATGAAGGTGCTGCTGATCGACCTCGATCCGCAGGCCAGCCTGACGTTCAGCTTCTACGAGCCGGACGACTGGCGGGACCGGCTGCGCGACGAGCGCACGGTGAAGCGCTGGTACGACGGCCTGCGCGGGGAGAGCCCGAAGGCGACCCTCGGCGAGCTGGTGGTCACGCCCGGGCCGGCGAACGCGCAGCTCAAGGGGACGGGCCGGCTGGACCTGATCGCGTCGCACCTGCAGCTCGTCGACATCGACCTGGCCCTGGCGCGGGGCGTGGCCGACGGCGACGAGTACGACGCCGAGCTGTTCCGGGTGCGCGGGTCGCTGGACCAGGGGCTGCACGACCCGGCGCTGGACCCGTACGACCTGGTGCTCATCGACTGCCCGCCGAACTTCAACGTGGTGACCCAGTCGGCGATCATCGCCAGCGACCACCTGCTGATCCCGGCGCGGGCCGACTACCTGTCCACTCTCGGCATCGACTACCTGCACGGGAACGTGCGGGAGCTGGTCGAACGGTACAACGCGGACTCCCGCCGGTTCGCGAAGATCCGCCGCCATCACAAGGTCGCCCCGGGCATCGCCGGCGTGGTGTTCACCATGGTCCAGCTGATGGCACAGCGGCCGGTCGCCGCGCAGCAGGGTTACCTGGACCAGGTGCGGGCGCTGGGGCTGCCGGTGTTCCCGACGGCGCTGCGGGAGAACGTCACCCTGTTCGCCACGAACACGCCCCGAGGGGTGCCGGTGGTGCTGCGGGACCGGGTCACCGCCCCGGCGGTCCGCGACGAGCTGCGCCAGATCACCACCGAGTTCCTGGACCACCTCCAGCCGGCGTCGGCGGTGCAGCCGACCTCCCCGGTCGCCTCCGGGGCGGGTGGATGACCGAGCCGACGCGAGCGGTGCTGGCCCGGGTGACAGAGTTCCTGGCCGGGTTGTCCGACGCCGACGTGGCCGCGCTGATCGAGGGGCGGGCCCGGTTGGCCGTGCTGCCCGCCGACGCACCGGCCCGTCCGGCCGTTCCGGCAGCCGGCGCGGGGCCGGGTCCGGCCGGGCGACGGGCGACGCGGTCCGGCGGGGGGCCCGCTGCCGGCTCCGGCCCGGACGCCGCCCCGGAGGCGTCCGGTGTGGACGTCGAGCGGGCGCACCTCGCGCTGACCGGCATGTCCCGGCGGGCCGAGGGTGCGGCGTATCTGTCGTCGTGGACGACGCGGCAGCTCCGGGCCCTCGCCGCCCGGGCGGGGCTGCGCGGAGTGGCGGGGCTGCGGAAGATGGAGCTGGTCGAGCGGATCGTCGACCGCACGATCGGTTTTCGGCTCGACTCCACCGCCATCCGCCGGCGCTGAGGCGCGACGCCCCGGCGCAGCGACCCCGGGAGGTCCCGATGCGCCACGGCAGGCCCCGTATCGGCCGGATCGTCGCCGCACCGGTCGGCCTGCTCCTGGTCGGCGCGGCGACCGCTGGCTGCGGTACCGGCTCCGAGCAGGTCGAGGCCCGGCTGGTCGACGGCCGGCTGAGCCTCCACTTCGAACGGGTCTGCCCGGTCGGCATGCTGACCCTGACCGACCCGGCCCGGCGGTCGTCGACGGCATCGGCGGCCACCGACGCGGTCCCCCCGGCCGGCCCCACGCCGGCCGCGACCGCTCCGGCCACGGCGGCAGCGGAGCCGGCCGGGTCGCAGCCCGGGCCGTCGAGCGCCGTCAGCGTGGAGCCGAGCGTCTCGCCGGGCTGGCCGGCCGACCCGGGCACCTGGTGGCAGATCCGCACTCCCAGGGTCGGCAGCTTCCGGGATCTCGCCTCGGTCGTCGCCGGTGAACCGGTCGAGGGCTTCGATGAGCTGGTCGACCGGACCGGAGGCGAGCTGCCGCGTCGGCTCTCCCTGTCGGTCAAGAACGCCGTCGGGTTCGACGCCGACATCGACGTGGCGGAGCTGGCCGACGGTCGGCCGCACCGCTACCCGCTGCACCAGGTCTGGGCGGAACTCTTCCCCTCCGACCGGTGCTGACGCCGGTTCCCCGCCGCCCCGATGCCCAGCCCGCCTCCGGGGTAGCCGGGTCGCCGGTCAGCAGATCCGGGCGGCGATGACGCGCGCACACTCCAGCGCTTCGGTGTGCGTGGTGTCCACCTCCAGGTCGTACGCCACGCCCCGGTGCACCGCCTCCGCCTGCGCGGCGGCCATCCCCGGGATCCGGTCCCCGCGGGCGAGCTCGCGCCCCACGGCGACCGCGCCGTCGCACCTGACCCCGACCCAGAGCACGTCCAGCCCGGCGAGGGCCTGCCGCCACCGCTGCTGGGACGCCGGGCCACCGAGGAAGACCTCGTCGACGATCACCCGGGCACCGGCCCGGACCATCGCGGCCACCCCCTGCATCCACGCCGCCTCCACGGCCCGGAACTCCGGCCCGACACTCACCCCACCGTCGGCGGCGAACTCGATCCCGGCGGCCGACGTCCGCATGGCGGCGGGCATCGCGTCGATCAGCGTGTCGACTCCGACCGCGAGCCAGGGCTCCGGCAGTACGCCCTGCAGGCACCGGGCGATCCCGGACTTGCCCGAGCTGGAACCGCCGTTGAGCACGATCACCTGTGTCGTCACCGCGCCACTGTAGGCGGCTCCGGCGGACCCGGCCGTAGGCTGGTGGCCCCGGGAGTGTCCGAGGCGAGGAGGATCCGGATGGCCCGCTACGCCGCCCTGCTGCGGGGCGTCAACGTCGGCTCCACCCGGCTGGCGATGGCCGACCTGCGGCGGATCGTCGCTGACCTCGGCCACGAGGACGTCAAGACTTACCTGCAGAGCGGCAACGTGGTCTTCACCAGCCCGCCGACGAAGGACGACATCCTGGCCCAGGGCATCGAGCGCCGGCTCGCCGACGAGCTGGGGTTGCGGGTGCCGGTGCTGGTGCGCAGCGACTCCGAGCTGGCTGCGGTCGCCGATGCCAGCCCGTACGCGGCGAAGCAGGACGACCCCACCCGGATGCTGGTGGCCTTCCTGTCGGCCGCGCCCACCGCGGCGAAGGTCAAGGAGCTGACCGTGCCGGCCGGCGAGAACATCGAGTACGCGGCCATCGGGCGGGAGATCCACCTGCACTTCCCCGACGGCGGCTACGGGCGGACGAAGTTCACCAACGCGTACCTGGAGAAGAAGCTGGGCATGGTGGCGACCACCCGGAACTGGAAGTCGGTGCTGGCGCTGCGCGACCTGGCCGCCGGCTGACCGGCGGGGCGGAGCCGGCGACTCAGAGCCATCCCCGCTGGGCAGCCAGTACTCCCGCCTGGAAGCGACTGCGGGCGTCGAGGACCTCCATGATGCCCGCCGTGATCCGTCGTACGGTCCGCAGCGACAGGTTGAGTTTGCGGGCGGCCACCTCGTCGGTGTGCCCCGCCGCCAGGATCTCCAGCACGGCGCGGGCGACCGGGTCGACGCCATGGATGTCGGGTGCGGATGCGACGCCGAGTGGGATCGCAGTGCGCCAGACCTGGTCGAAGAGTGCGTAGATCGCCGCGACGACGCCGGAGTGAACGACCTCCACCGCCCCTCGGCTTGAGTCCTCAGGGTCGAGCGGCAGCAGGGCGATCCGTTGGTCGACCACGACCAAGAGCATCGGGAGTGTCGGCACCGTCCGCACCTGGCCGCCGAGCCCCGACAGCCAGCGGGCGTAGCCGACCACGCCCGGATCGTTGCGATAGCTGTCCTGGTACACGCAGCGGATGGCCACGCCCCGCTCCAGTGCGAGCTGATTGAGCGGCTTGCTCGTCTCCTTCGCCTCCGGCACCTGTGCGCTACCGGGGTTGAGCGACACGCACTCCCGGGTGGCGTTGGCCGCGAGTTCCTCGAGCCTGATCCGCACGCTGTCGACGTCTTCGTACCGGCGGACCCCGTCCACGGCCTGAGCTGCGGCCAACTGCTCCGCGGAGATCGTCTTGATGGCGGCCCGGGTGGCCTCTATCTGCCGCTGCTGTTGCAGGACCTCGGCTTCCGCGCGGGCGAGCAACGACGCGAGCCCCACGTCGGGCGAGACCGGGCGCAGCAGCCCGGGTCGCGCCGATGACGGTCGCAGGAGGGCGAGGTCGGCCAGGTCGTCGAGGGCCGCACGGACGTCGGTCTCGGTCAGGGCCAGACGGTCAGCAAGCCCGGCCACTCCCAGGTCCGGAAACGCGAGCATCAGCCGATACACCTGTTCAGCCTGCGCAGAAAGACCGAGCGATTCGAGCATCGCCACCTCCACCCCGTGATTAGACGAGTATCCGAACAGGCACTCCCCGGCGCAAGGCCGATCGGGCCTTGGCCGGGACCTGGCAGCAAGTTGTCATGCAGCTTCGTGCCAGGTCGAAGGTGGTGACACGGGGTTCGGCGGCGGGCAAGCTTCATCTCACCGGGAAAACAACCGGATTGAAATCGAGAGAAACCGCCGAAGAAATTCCCTTATCGAATTCACCAGCCAGGAGGAGTCTGTCATGAATGCATCGATGCGGGTCATCACCGTCATTGCCGGTCTCACCGCCTTCCTGCTCGGCCCCGCCGCCCTCGATGTCGCCGTCTCGCCCGCTGTCGGCACCGCCAGCGCCACGACCGTTGCTGGTGGATTCGAGTGGGCCACACCGGGGGCCGATTCCACCGAGCCGACCGGAACCACGGTCAACGGCGGCTTCGAATGGGCCTGACGATGCAGATGACGATGTTCACGCTGCCAACTCCCGAGACGTCGGGCCACAACGACGCCTCCATGTTGGACCTGCTATGGGCCCACATGAGACCGGAGGATCGCGTCGAACACATACGCGTCAGGGCCGGGCCGGGCGCAATGGAGGTGGTGCTATTCCTGCTCGCCAGCGACGAGGCCACCGCGACAGAAAAGGCCCGGGACATTCAATTGAGGATCACATTGCTCTTCGTCCGATGAGAAAGGTTCACCACGATGACTGGTTCGGAATCCACTCGGCGCGTCCGGCGCCTCGCCATCGGCCTGACCGGCACCGCCGCCTTGTTCGCGGCAGGGCTCACCGTCACGCCGAACGCCTCCGCCGGCACCCTGCGTGACTCCATTGTCTCGATCGCTCAACGTGAACTGAACGATGGCAGCAGAAACTACGAGTACCGGGGAAGCGACAACTGCACCTACTACAGCGGCCAGGTGACCAGCTGGCCCACATGCAACTCCCTGGGCTGGCGCGGCGGCACGGTGAACGGCGACGGCACGTACGCGTGGTGCGCCAACTTCGCCAAGTACGTCTGGAAGCAGGCCGGGATCACCGACCTCGCGGGGCTCAACGCCTGGGCCCGGTCGTTCCGCGAGTACGGCCAGGACAACGACACCTACCACACCCGCGGCAGCGGCTACGTGCCGCAGCCGGGTGACGCGGTCGTCTTCGACTGGGACCAGAGCGGCTCCATCGACCACGTGGGTATCGTCACCGGCACGTCCGGTGGGCGGGTCACCACCATCGAGGGGAACTCCAGCGACCGGGTTTCGGCGCGGGACTACAGCCTCTCCGACATCGACATCGTCGGCTACTCGTCGCCATCCGGCGTGGACGGGGTGGAGGACAACCGCAGCGCGGCCGCCACCACGGGCGACCTCGGTCTGGTTCGCACGAACGACGGCGTTCTGGTTCAGTACCGGCTCGGCACCGACGGATGGATTTACGGCTCGGGCCAGCCCTCGGTGGGCGCGGCCTACGGCCCCTGGCAGCGCATCGGCGACCGGGGCAACTTCACCGGCCACCCCTCGTCCATCGTCGCCGGCAACGAGACGATCGTGGTCTACGCCCGCGGGACGGACAACAAGATCTATGGTGCGGGCCAGCCCTCGCCGGGCGCCGCCTTCGGGGGCTGGGGCCTGATCGGTACGGGTCAGCCGACGTTCGCCAGCGACCCGACGGCGGTGATGACCCCGGGCGGTGAGATCGCGGTCTACGCGACCGGCAGCGACGGCTACCTCTGGGGAACCGCCCAGACCGGTCCAGGCAGCACGTTCGGCGCCTGGATGAAGATCGGCGCCGGCGGCGCCGGGGTCGCCTCCGAGCCGAGCGTGATCATCGGAAAGAACGACACGATCGTCATCTACGCCCGGGGCACCGATGGCAAGATCCACGGCGTCGGCCAGCCGTCGCCCGGCGCGGCCTTCGGCAGCTGGGTCACCATCGGCACCGGGCAGCCCACGGACGGATTCACGACCGCGCCGAGCGCCGTCCTCACCCCGTCGGGCGCCATCGCCGTCTACGCGACCGGGGCTGACGGGTACCTGTGGGGCTCCGGGCAGGCGAGCGCGGGCAGCACCTTCGGCGCCTGGACCAGGATCGGCACCAGCGGTGCCGGGGTCGCCTCCCGACCGCAGCCGCTGATCGCGGACAACGGGACCATCGTGATCTACGCCCGGGCCACCGACAACAAGATCCGCGGCGTCGGTCAGCCGTCGAAGGGCGCCGCGTTCGGTAGCTGGCAGACGATCGGCACCGGCCAGCCGGACTTCGTCGGCGATCCCAGCGCGATCCAGGCCGAGTCCGGCGCGATCGTGGTCTACGGCAAGGGCACCGACAACTGGATCTGGGGCTCCGGCCAGGCCAGCGTCGGTAGCACCTTCGGCAGCTGGCTCCACATCGGCAGCTGACCCTACGGCCGTGTTCGGGCCGCGAGCGACCGGCTCGCGGCCCGAACGCGTTCCCGGGGCCCTCTAACGACTGGTCAGAAGTGGTACGCGGTGTGGTACTCGGGCACCAGCACCCGGCTGCGCGGCGACACCCGGCGCACGGCGGCGATCAGGTCGTCGAGACGCTTGCGGTCGCTCTCCGCCACGGTCGGCGGGTTGGTCAGCGGGGTCTCGAAGTTGTCCCAGTGCACCGGCACCACGACCTTCGGGTGGTCCAGCGCGGCCATCAGCCGCGGCACGTAGTCGGCGGTCGAGGTGGTCGCGGCGGAGGCCACCATCGCCACGTCGGGGGCCAGCCCGGCCAGGTTGCGTTCGTCGAGGTCGCTCGCCCCCATGAAGAACACGGACGGGCCGCCGGCCACCCGGATCTGGTACGCCAGGGTGTCCCCCTCGGGCAGGTCGGAGATCTTCTCCGGCTTCGACGGCGGGCTGACCCGTACGCCGGGAAAGGCCACGGACCACGAGGCGTTGCGGCTGTGCAGGGAGCTGACCACCTCGATCGTGTAGTCGCCGAAGTCGAGCACCTCGCCGCCCTTGACCGGGGCGAGGCGGCCGGCCGGCAGCCCGTACGCCAACCCCAGGTGGTAGGCGGTGAGGGTGCCGAAGACCCGGGCCCCGGTCCGGCCGGCGATGTAGGGCACGTCGTTGAAGTGGTCCCAGTGGGTGTGCGTGACCAGGATGTTCTCGGCCCGCTCCACGAGCGGGTCGATGGCCCCGCGGTCCACGGTCAGCGGGGTGCCGGCATCGAACCTGCCGGTGAACAGCCCGGTGTCGTAGCGGCTCAGGTACGGGTCGACCAGCACCGTGCGGTCGCCGATGTCGATCCGCCAGCCGGCCGTGCCCCACCAGCGGAAGCTGACCGCGCCGGCGACCCGGGACCGGGTGGCGCCGACCGGCGCGGCGGCCGCCGGGGCGGCCTGGGCCGGTGTGCCGGCGCCGAGGCCGGCGGCCGAGACGGCGGCGGCGCCGACGGCGGCGTCGCGCAGCAGGCGGCGGCGGTCGTACGGGCGGTTGTCGAGCATGGTGGGTCCTCCCCGTCGGTGATCGGTGCACCCACCCCACCACCGGCCGGCCCGCCCCGTCCAAGATCGACCGGCGGAACGGTCGATATGCGACCGGATATCATTGCAGGTCAGCAGAGGCATGCCGGGTGCGGCGCCGGGCCGAAATTCAGCGCAGCGCCTCGACCGCGGCGCGGGCCGCCTCGCCCATCGCCAGGTCCACGTCGATGCGCCGGACGCTCAGCCGCTCGGTGCGGGCGTACACCAGAATGGCGAACCGACGGCCGTCGGGATACTCGGCGACCCCGGCCTCCAGGTGCAGGCCGGGCAGGTTGCCGGTCTTGCCGGCGACCCGCACGCCGGGCGGGAAGCCGGCGGCGAGCCGGGTCCAGAAGAGCTGCCGGCCCATCAGCTCGCGGACCATCGCGCAGGCGGCCGGCGGACCGGCCTCGTCCCGCCAGATCAGCCCGAGCAGCCGGGTGATCTCCCGGGCCGTGCTGGAGGTGGTGCGCTCCGGGTCGAAGACCCGCATGGCCCGGACCTGGTCGGCGGTCAGCGTGGGAAAGATCCGGGCGAAGTCGGCCTCGGTGCGGGCGCCGACGTCGGCGAGCATCATCTCGACCAGTTGCCGGGGGCCACCGAGGATCCGGGTGCGCGGCAGGTCCAGCTCGGCGGCGAGCATCGGCGGCACGTCCGGGCCGACCCGGCGCAGCAGCAGGTCGGCGGCGGTGTTGTCGCTGACCGACATGGTGAAGTAGGCGAGGTCGCGCAGGGAGATGTCGACGTCGTCGGCGCAGCCGGCGACACCCCAGCCGCCGAGCCGGTCCGCCGCCCGTACCAGCACCCGCTCGGCCGGGTCGAGCTGCCCGGCGACGACCTGCCGGGCGAACTCCAGCACCAGCAGGATCTTGAACACGGAGGCGATCACGATCTGCTCGTCGGCCCGGACGGCGACCTCCCGTCCCGGCTCGTCCACGTCCACCACGTGCAGGCAGCCGGTGCTCCCGGCCCGCGCGAGGATCTCCCCGACCCGCTTCCCCACATCCACCCGGACACGGTAGCCAGGGCCGGAGGTTAGGGTGCCCGGGTGGACCTGCTGCGACATCTGCGGCACTTCGTGGTGGTCGCCCGGGAGCTGCACTTCGGGCGGGCCGCCGAGCTGCTGGGGATGGCCCAGCCACCGCTCAGCCAGTCGATCCGGCGCCTGGAACGGGAACTGGGGGTGATCCTGTTCGACCGCTCCCGGCAGGTCCGGCTCACCACCGCGGGTCAACTGCTGCTCGGCGAGGCCGACGAGCTGCTGGCCGGGGAGCGGCGGCTGCGCAACACGGTCGACCAGGTACGCCGCGGCACGCTGGGCGTGCTGCGGGCCGGCGTGCCTCCGGAGACCCCGGCGGTGACCCTGCGCGCGCTGCTCGACGGGCTCGCCGCCCGGGCCCCCGGGCTGGAGGTCGACCTGCACGAGCTGACCAGCGCGGAGCAGGCCCGCACGCTGACCGAGGGGCGGCTGGACGTCGGCCTGCTGCATCAGCCGGTGGCGGAGAACGGACTGCGCTTCGGCCCCGCCGTGGAGGTGCCGATGGGGGTGCTGCTGCCCCGGGGGGCGCCGCTGGCCCGGGCCCGGCAGGTGGCGCTCGCCGATCTGACCGGACTCGACCTGATCACCGCGCCGCCGGCCACCGCACCCGGATGGCACGACCACCTGCTGGCCGTCTGTCGGGAGCACGGCTACCGACCGGCCCGGGTCCGGCACGCGCGCAACCCGGAGTTCCTGTTCGGCCTGGTCCTGGCCGGCGCGGCGGTGGCCGTCGCGCCGGAGGCGGTGGCCCGCCGGGAGCCACGGATCGCCTGGCGACCGATCGTGGGCGCGCCACTGGTGCGACACACCTCGGCGGCCTGGCCGCTCCGCTCGGCGCACCCGGCCGCACCGATGTTCGGGCAGCTGGCGGCGGAGGTGCTGGGCGTCGCCGAGACGCCGCCGGGACCGGCCCAGCTCGCGCCGGCGGCCCGCGCCTGGCCGGTGCTCTTCGAGGCCGGACAGGACGCAAAGTTGCCCTCGTGATCTCCCGGAGTTCACCCCGCACCCGCTAGCATCGCCGTTCATGAATATGAAGAGCGTCACCCGCTCGCGACCCGGGCGGCTGATCGCGGCGTTCGCGCTGGCCGTCACCGTCGCGACCCCCCTGGCGGTGACCGGTTCGGCGTCGGCGGCGACCACCCTGACCGTCGCCCAGGCGCTGGCCGCCCAGGACGGCCGGACCGCCACCGTGACCGGTTACGTCATCGGCCAGCCGACCGCGACGAATACGGTGATCACGTCCAACTACACCGCGGACACCGCGATCGCGATCGCCGACGCGGCCACCGAGACCAGCACCGGAAAGATGCTGTACGTGCAGGTCACCGCCGCGTGGCGGAGCACGTTCGGGTTGCTCACCAACCCGTCCCTGCGCGGCAAGCAGGTCACCGCGACCGGCACCCTCACCGCGTACTTCAGTCACGGCGGCCTGAAGAACCCGACCGCGATGAGCCTGGGCGGCGGCACCACCCCGTCGCCGACCGCCTCCCCCAGCGCCACCCCGAGCAGCGGACCGTACGACTCCACCTACTACGCGAACGCGGTCGGCAAGACCGGGACGGCGCTGCGCAGTTCGCTGCACACCATCATCCGGGTGCAGACGACGCTCTCGTACGACCAGGTGTGGGAGGCGTTGAAGGACACCGACGAGGACCCGGCCAACTCCGCCAACGTGATCCTGCTCTACACCGGACGCTCGCAGAGCAAGACCAGCAACGGCGGTGGGGTGGACGACTGGAACCGGGAACACGTCTGGGCCAAGTCGCACGGTGACTTCGGCACCGCCAACGGCCCCGGCACCGACGTGCACCACCTGCGTCCGACGGACGTGTCGGTCAACTCCCTGCGCGGCAACAAGGACTTCGACTCCGGCGGCAGCGCCGTCGCCGAGGCACCCGGCTGCTACACCGACGCCGACTCGTTCGAGCCGCGAAACGCGGTGAAGGGTGACGTGGCACGCATGATCCTGTACATGGCGATCCGGTACGAGGGCGACGACGGCTGGCCGAACCTGGAGCCGAACGACTCGGTCAGCAACGGCAGCGCGCCCTACCTGGGACGGATCAACAAGCTGCTGGCCTGGAACGACCTGGACCCACCGGACGCCTTCGAGCAGCGCCGCAACCAGCGCATCTACGAGCGCTGGCAGGGCAACCGCAACCCCTTCATCGACCACCCGGAGTGGGCGCGGGCGATCTGGAGCTGACCCGCCGCGAGGGGGGGGGGGGGGGGGCCCCCCCCTCCCCCCCCCCCCCCCCCCCCCCGCCCGACCCCCCCCCCCCCCCCCACCAAAACACACCAACTCCTCCTCCCC
>NZ_JBJZOG010000065.1:0-35705 GCF_047200535.1 Micromonospora mangrovicola
CTTCGGGATCAGCCGCCGGAGTCGTCCAGCTCGGCGCCGTCCGGCGGGGTGTCGTCGTCGCGGCTGGCCAGCCAGCCGTCGGGCAGGAAGACCTTGCCCGGGGAGTTGGTCCGGCCGCGCGGCTGACCCAGGGTCTCCACCGGGAACGGCACGGCCGGGTCGAGCTTGCCGAGCAGATCGTCCAGCTGGGCGAGGCTGTCGATCATCGCCAGCGAACGGCGCAGCTCGCTGCCGATCGGGAAGCCCTTGAGGTACCAGGCGACGTGCTTGCGGAAGTCGGTGCAGCCGTCCCGCTCACCTCGGGCCGGGTTGCGGGCACCGGCGACGAACTGGTCGACCAGCAGCTCGGCGTGCCGCCGCATGGTCACCGCCACCTCGCCGAGGCTGGGCAGCCGCCGCTCGGTCCGGCCGTTGAAGGCCGCCTCCAAGTCGGCGAAGAGCCACGGCCGGCCCAGGCAGCCCCGCCCGATCACCACGCCGTCGACCCCGGTGTGGGCGACCATCCGCAGCGCGTCGTCGGCCTCCCAGATGTCGCCGTTGCCGAGCACCGGCACGTCGAGCGCCTGCTTGAGGGTGGCGATGGCGTCCCAGTCGGCGGTGCCCGAGTACCGCTGCGCGGCCGTACGCCCGTGCAGGGCGACCGCCGCCACCCCGGCATCCTGGGCGGCGAGCCCGGCCTCGACGTACGTCAGGTGGTCGTCGTCGATGCCCTTGCGCATCTTCACGGTGACCGGCACCCCGGCCGGTGACGCGGCATCCACCGCGGCCCGGACGAGCCGGGCGAAGAGCCGGCGGCGCCACGGCAGCGCGGACCCGCCGCCCCGCCGGGTGACCTTCGGGACCGGGCAGCCGAAGTTGAGGTCGATGTGGTCGGCGAGGTCCTGCTCGACCACGATCCGCACGGCGGCGGCGGTGATCTCCGGGTCGGTGCCGTAGAGCTGGAGGCTGCGCGGTCGCTCCTCCGCCCCGAAGGCGATCATGCGCAGCGTCTTCGGGTTCCGCTCGACCAGCGCCCGGGTGGTGATCATCTCGCAGACGTAGATGCCGCCACCCTGCTCCCGGCAGAGCCGCCGGAAGCCGACGTTGGTGATCCCGGCCATCGGCGCGAGCACCACCGGCGGCCAGACCTCGTGCGGTCCGAGGGTCAGCGGGCGCGAAGCGACGGGAGCGGGGGAACTGGTCACGTACCCAAGAATCCCACGCCCGCGCCGGTGGCCCGGGCTCCGGTGGCCGGCCGCCGCCGCGATGGTGAGCGAACTCGCACCGCGACGGCGACCGGCGACGCCCCGCATCCCGGTGACACGGGGTGCGGGGCCGTCGGCCGGTCGGCTCAGCAGCCGGGCAGGCGCTCGATCAGGTAGCGCTCGACCTGATCCAGCGAGATCCGCTCCTGGCCCATCGTGTCCCGGTTCCGCACGGTCACCGCGTTGTCGTCGAGGGTGTCGAAGTCGACGGTGACGCAGAAGGGCGTACCGATCTCGTCCTGGCGGCGGTAGCGGCGGCCGATGGCCTGCGAGTCGTCGAACTCGACCACCCAGCGCTTGCGCAGGTCGGCGGCGAGCTGCTTGGCCTTGGGCGAGAGCGCCTCGTTGCGGGACAGCGGCAGCACCGCCACCTTGACCGGGGCGAGCCGCGGGTCGAACCGCATGACGGTGCGCTTGTCCACGCCGCCCTTGGTGTTCGGGGCCTCGTCCTCGTCGTACGCCTCGAGCAGGAAGGCGAGCACCGCGCGGGTCAGGCCGGCGGCCGGCTCGATCACGTACGGGATCCAGCGCTCACCCTTGGTCTGGTCGAAGTACGACAGGTCGACGCCGGAGTGCTTGCCGTGCGTGGACAGGTCGAAGTCGGTGCGGTTGGCGATGCCCTCCAGCTCGGCGAACTCGGTGCCGCCGAACTGGAACCGGTACTCGATGTCGACGGTGCGCTTCGAGTAGTGGGAGAGCTTCTCCTTGGGGTGCTCGTAGAAGCGCAGGTTGTCCGCGGAGAGGCCCAGGTCGAGGTACCAGTTCCAGCGCTCCTGGAGCCAGTACTCGTGCCACTTCTCGTCGGTGCCCGGCTCGACGAAGAACTCCATCTCCATCTGCTCGAACTCGCGGGTCCGGAAGATGAAGTTGCCCGGGGTGATCTCGTTGCGGAACGACTTGCCGGTTTGCGCGATGCCGAACGGCGGCTTCTTGCGGGCGACCGTCTCCACGTTCTTGTAGTTGACGAAGATGCCCTGGGCGGTCTCGGGGCGCAGGTAGTGCAGGCCCTCTTCGCTCTCCACCGGGCCCAGGTAGGTCTTCATCAGGCCGTTGAACATCTTCGGCTCGGTGAAGGTGCCCTTGTTGCCGCAGTTCGGGCAGTTGATCTCCGTCAGCGAGGTCGGCGGCCGGCCGTGCTTGGCCTCGTACGCCTCTTCCAGGTGGTCGGCACGGAACCGCTTGTGGCAGGACTGGCACTCGGTCAGCGGGTCGACGAACTCGGCGATGTGGCCGCTGGCCTCCCAGACCTGGCGGGCCAGGATGACCGCGGAGTCCAGGCCGACGACGTCGTCGCGCTGCTGGACCATGGTCTTCCACCACTGCCGGCGGACGTTCTCCTTGAGCTCCACGCCGAGCGGACCGTAGTCCCACGCCGATCGGGTGCCCCCGTAGATCTCGCTGGAGGGGAAGACGAAGCCTCGGCGCTTGGCGAGGCTGACGACGGCGTCGATTCGGTCGGCTGGCATGTTTCCTCCTACGCCGGCTGGCGGTCGGCGGGGGCGATGTATGGATGGAACCGGACGGTCCGGGACAACGGTACGGCGACCGAGGTCCCGAGCCCAGCAGAATACCGGGGCCGGGTCAGCTCACCCCGCAGACCTCCATGCCGCCCGTCTGCTGGTCCGGTGCCAACGTCACCGTCTGGTCCTCCTGTTTACCGCCGACCAGCGTCACGTCCACCGGCACGGTCAGCGTCTGGGTGTCGACCTTGCCGACCCGGTAGCCGGAGATCTGCGGCTCGGTGGCCACCCGCTGCTCGAACTCCTGCCGGGACTCGCGCCGCCGGGCGTCGTCGCAGAGCTGGTCGTACGCCTTGGACCAGTCCTTCTCGACGAGGGCCTGGTAGTAGTCGTCGGTGACCGCTCGGCCCTGCTCCTCGACGGCCTGGACGTTGCTCACCGCCAGCCCGACGACGGCCGCGCCGCCCCCGCCGCAGCAGAGCAGCACGGCGAGCGCGCCGACG
The DNA here is from genome assembly GCF_047200535.1 of Micromonospora mangrovicola. Lineage (NCBI taxonomy): Bacteria > Bacillati > Actinomycetota > Actinomycetes > Micromonosporales > Micromonosporaceae > Micromonospora > Micromonospora mangrovicola. The sequence goes on from NZ_JBJZOG010000065.1 coordinate 3,208, forward strand.
CCGAGCCCGAGCCAGAGCCGCGACCGCCGACCCTCGGTGGGCGGGGCGGCGAAGGGCGGTGCGACCCCGGGGCCGGGGGGCGGCGCGGGGACGCCGGGCTCCGCCGGAGGTGGCGGCGGGCCGCCGGACGGCACGGGTGGTGGAGGTGGGACGGCCGGGCCGGGAGCGGTCATACGCCAGAGGGTAGTGCCCCCGGCCTCAGTGGTAAGGACCTGCGGCCCGATCACTGGCGACCACGACGACCTCGCCGTCGGGAGCGGCACTGGCGAGGGTCTCGTACGCGGATGGCTCGTCGACGGACCGGGCGAGCAGCGGCACGGCGGTGACCTTGACGTCGAACCCGCCCAGCGCCCGCCGGTACGCCCCGACCGACTCCCACTCGGTGAGCAGGCACCAGTGCGTCGGGTCGTCCAGCGCCCGGGTCAGCTCGCCGCGCAGGTAGCCGGGGCGGGCGGCGAGCGCGGCCAGCGCGGCGTGCGCCCGTTCGGTGAATTCGGGTGCCCCCGCGGTGTCCACCACGAACCGGTTGGTGACCAGCACGGCTTCCTCCTCGTAGAGTCTGTGGGATGCAGCGTACGCAGAGTCCCCTGCTGGCCCGGCTGGCCGGGCTCAATCCGACGACGGTGTTCCTGGCGACGCTGGTCCTGGTGCTGGTGGCGCTCTTCGCGCCCGGCCCGGCGGGCGGCGTGCTGTTGCTCCTGCTGGCCGGGCTGCTGGTGTGGCTGATGACCGTCACCTGGGCGGTCCAGCGGCCGGCCACCCGGGTGCTCCGGCTGGTCATGCTCACCCTGTTGATCGCGGTGGCGCTGGCCAAGCTGCTCTGAGCCGGGCCCGCCCCGCGCTGACATGCAATCATGCGTTTTTGACAATCAATTTCGTTATCACGGACAGTTGACGACATGACCGTCCGTCCTGCCGTACGCGCCCTCGCCGCAACCACCGCCGCCCTGCTCACGCTGGCTGGCGCCGCCGCCTGCTCGGGTGGCGACGGCAGCGGCAGCGACCCGAACCGGGTCGACGTGGTGGCCGCGTTCTACCCGCTGCAGTTCCTCGCCGAGCGGATCGGCGGAGACGCCGTCACGGTCACCAACCTGGTCAAGCCCGGCGCGGAGCCGCACGACCTGGAGCTCAACCCGCGCCAGGTCGGCAAGATCAGCGACGCGGAGCTGATCGTCTACCTCGCCGGCTTCCAGCCCGCGGTGGACGAGGCGGTCGCGCAGAACGGCGGTGACCGGGCCTTCGACGTCGCCGGCGTCCAGCCGCTGCGCGACGCCGCCGAGGGCGGGCACCAGCACGACGGCGAGGCCGGGCACCAGGAGAGCGGCGGCAAGGACCCGCACGTCTGGCTCGACCCGACCCGGCTGGCCACCATCGGCGACCGGCTCGCCGAGCGGCTCGGCAGGGCCGACCCGGACCGGGCCGCCGACTTCACCGCCCGGGCGGCGGCGCTCCGCGCCGAGCTGGAGCGGCTGGACGCCGACTACACGCAGGGGCTGAAGACCTGCCAGCGGCGGGAGATCGTGACCAGCCACGCCGCCTTCGGATACCTCGCCGCCCGCTACCAGCTCGACCAGGTCGGCATCACCGGGCTGAGCCCGGAGACCGAACCTGCCCCGCAGCGCCTCGCCGAGGTGGCGAAGGAGGCCCGGGCACACCAGGCCACCACCATCTTCTTCGAGACGCTGGTCAGCCCGAAGGTCGCCGAGACGGTGGCCCGCGAGGTCGGGGCGAGGACCGCCGTGCTCGACCCGATCGAGGGCCCACCGGCCGAGGGCGACTACCTCTCGGCGATGCGTACCAACCTCCAGACCCTCCGGACCGCCTTGGACTGCTCATGACCGCACCCGTGATCCAGGTCGCGCACGCCGCCGTCGGCTACGACGCCCGGCCGGTGCTGCGGGACGTCTCGCTCACCGTCACCGCCGGCGAGGTGGTCGCCGTGCTCGGCGCCAACGGCTCCGGCAAGTCCACCCTGATCCGCGCCGTGCTGGGCCTGGTCCCGCTGCGCGCCGGGTCGGTCACCCTGTTCGGCACCCCGCGGCGACGCTTCCGGCAGTGGCACCGCATCGGGTACGTCCCGCAGCGGCTCGGCGCGGGCAGTGGCGTACCGGCCACCGTGGGCGAGGTGGTGGCGTCGGGGCGGCTGGCCCGCCGGGGCCCGCTGCGCCCGCCGGGCCGGGCCGACCGCGAGGCGGTCGCCGAGGCGCTGCGCGCCGTCGGGCTCGCCGACCGGGCCGGCGACCCGGTCTCCACCCTCTCCGGTGGCCAGCAGCAGCGCACCCTGATCGCCCGGGCGCTCGCCGGCCAGCCGGAGCTGCTGGTGCTGGACGAGCCGACCGCCGGGGTGGACGCGGCCAGCCAGGAGGCGTTCGCCCGGGCGCTGCGCGGCTTCCTCGACGGCGGCGGGACGGTGCTGCTGGTCGCCCACGAGCTCGGCCCGCTGCGCCCGCTGATCAGCCGGGCGGTCGTGGTCCACCAGGGCGGGATCGCCCACGACGGGCCGGTGCCGGAGCCCGCCGGGCACCACGCAGACCCCGACCACGAGCACGTGCACCCGCACTGCGACGAGGAGCCCGCCGGGCTGTGGAGGAGCATCTGACATGGACCTCTTCCAGTACGACTTCATGCTGCGCGCCCTGGTCGGCGCGCTGGTCATCGGGCTGGCCGCGCCGGCGCTCGGCATCTACCTGGTGCAGCGGCGGCTGGCGCTGATCGGCGACGGCATCGGGCACGTGGCGCTGACCGGCGTCGGCGCCGGGCTGCTGCTCAACCGCTCCCCCGTGCTGGTGGCGGTGCTCGCGGCGACGCTCGGCGCGGTCGTCGTCGAGGTGGTCCGCTCGCGCGGGCGCACCTCCGGCGACCTCGCGCTGGCGCTGCTGTTCTACGGCGGCATCGCCGGCGGCGTGATGCTGGTCGGGCTCTCCGACGCCAGCAGCGCGTCGCTCAACTCGTACCTCTTCGGGTCGCTGATCACCACGTCGCCGGCCGACCTGGTCACCATCCTGGTGCTCGGCGCGGTGATCCTGGTGGCCATGCTGGCGCTGCGTCCGGCGCTCTTCGCGGTCTGCCACGACGAGGAGTACGCCCGGGTCTCCGGCCTGCCGGTCCGGGCGCTCAACCTGCTGATCGCGGTGGGCACCGCGTGGACGGTGACGATCGCCATGCGAGCGGTCGGGGTGCTGCTGATCAGCGCGCTGATGGTGGTGCCGGTGGCCACCGCGCAGCAGGTCACCCGGGGCTTCCGCAGCACCATGGCGGCGGCGATGGCGTTGGGCCTGTTCGCCGCCGGTGCGGGGGTCTGGGTGGCCGCCACCGCCGACACCGCGCCCGGCGCCTCGGTGGTGCTGCTGGCCATCGCCTCGTTCCTGGTGGTCGCGCTGGCCGCCGCGGCCTGGCGGGCGCTGCGCGCGCGGTCCCGACCGGTCGCCGAGGCGGTCGTCGAGGCGGTCGTCGAGCCGCCTGAGCACGAGGTCACGCTGCGATGAGCCACCACCGGCCGGCGCACCCGGCATTGGTTACCGTTACGGGGTGACCGCCACGAACGGGTACGACGCCTTCGAGGGCGCGGGTGACCTGCTGCGCGCCCTGTCGGCGCCCATCCGGCTGGCGATCGTGAGCGAACTGGCCGAGGGTGAGCGTTGCGTGCACGAGCTGGTGGAGAAGCTCGGCGCGCCGCAGCCGCTGGTCTCCCAGCACCTGCGGGTGCTGCGCGGCGCGGGCGTGGTGCGCGGCTCCCGCCGCGGGCGGGAGATCGCGTACGCCCTGGTCGACGAGCACGTCGCGCACATCGTCGCGGACGCCGTCAGCCACGCCGGGGAGGGGTCGTCATGAGCGAGGGGGCACTCCGGAACACCCGGCAGCGGACCGCGGTGAGCGCGCTGCTGGCCGACGTGGAAGGCTTCCACAGCGCGCAGGACCTGTACGCGATGCTGCGCCAGCGCGGCGAGCGGGTCGGTCTTACCACCGTCTACCGCACGTTGCAGGGGCTCGCCGACGCCGGCGAGATCGACGTGATGCGCCCGCCCGGCGGTGAGCACCTCTACCGGCGGTGCAGCGGGGGTCACCATCACCACCTCGTCTGCCGGGACTGCGGCCGCACCGTGGAGGTGGCCGGGCCGGCGGTGGAGAGCTGGGCGGAGCGGGTCGCCGCCGAGCACGGCTACGCCGAGGTCAGTCACACCCTGGAGATCTTCGGCACCTGCCCGACCTGCGCCGGCTGAGAAATCTCGCCGTGCCGCCCGGGCCCGGCCGTGGCACGCTGTCCGGCGTGAAGATCTACGCTGATCGTTTCCCGGTAGCCCTCCGTCAGCTCCTCACCGACCTGCTCGTGGTCGTCTGGGTGTACGCGGCGATCCGCTTCGCGCTCTGGCTGCACGACCTGGTCGAGAAGCTCGCCGTACCCGGGCGGAAGCTGGAGGGGGCCGGTGGCGGCCTCGCCGACAATCTGGCCGAGGCGGGCGGCAAGGTCGGCCGGGTGCCACTGGTCGGCGACGAGCTGACCGCCCCCTTCACCAAGGCCGCCGAGGCCGCCCGGTCCGTCGCCGAGGCGGGCCGCGACCAGCAGGAACTCGTCGGCCAGCTGGCCCTGGCGCTGAGCATCGCGGTGCTGGTGTTCCCGCTCGGCCTGGTGCTCTTCGGCTGGTTGCCGCTGCGGGTGCGCTGGATGCGCCGGGCCGGCTCGGCGCAGGCGCTCGCCGGCGCCCCGGCCGGGCGGGACCTGCTGGCGCTGCGCGCGCTGGCGGGGCAGCCGCTGGGCAGGCTGACCCGGATCGCGCCCGACGTCGCCGAGGCGTGGCGGCGCGGCGACGACGCGACGGTCGACGCGCTCGCCGCGCTGGAGCTGCGCAGACTCGGCCTGAAGGGCGGCCGCTAAGGTGTGGCGGTGCTGTACTTCCTGATCGCCGTCGCCGTGCTGCTGCTGGTCTACGCGGGCGTCCTGGTGAGCTTCCTCCGCAAGGGCCGGCGCATTCCGCCGGCCGCGTACCTGGTGCTGGCCGGGCTCAACGGGCTGATCCTGGCCGGGGTGATCACCTGGGCGGTGGCGAGCCGCTGAACCGACCGCCCGGCCGGCACGGGCGCCCGCCGGGCGGCGTGGGATGCGGCGTGTCGCGGCCTCCGGTCGGCCGAACACCACGACATGCCGCAGGTCGCCTCACTGTGCCGGCGGGATCCGGCGCCGCACGTCCTCGGTCGTGGCCGGGCCGGGCTGCCAGCGGGCCACCCAGGGCCGGTCCGCCGCAGGGGCGACCACGCCCTCCTCCAAGGCGGCGTACCGGCCGGCGAGAATCCGCTTCGCGGCGGCCACGTCGACCGAGTCGGTGTTGGACCACAGCCCGGTGAACAGTTCGTCGATCCGGAGCCGGGCCTGCCGGCAGAACAGGTCGGCCAACTCGACGTTCTCCGGGTGGGTGTCCCGCTCGGCGACCGCCCGGACGCAGACCGCCGACATCGCGAACAGCTCCGCGCCGATGTCCACCACCCGGCCGAGGAACGCCTGCTTGCGCTCCATCTTTCCCTGCCAGCGGGACATCGCGTAGAAGGTGGACCGGGCCAGCTTCCGGGAGGCCCGCTCGACGTGCCGCAGGTGACCGGCGAGCGGACCGAACTCGGCGTACGACCCGGGCGCCTGACCCTTGCCCACCGCGAGGGTGGGCAGCCACTTCGCGTAGAAGACGCCGGCCCGGGCACCCGCCTTCGCCTTGCGGCCCAACCCGGCGTCCGGGTCGATGATGTCGCCGGCCACCGACAGGTGTGCGTCGACCGCCTCCCGGGCGATCAGCAGGTGCATGATCTCAGTGGAGCCCTCGAAGATCCGGTTGATCCGCAGGTCCCGCAGCATCTGCTCGACCGCGGCCGGCCGCTCGCCCCGCGCGGCCAGGGACTCGGCCGTCTCGTAGCCCCGGCCACCCCGGATCTGGATCAGTTCGTCGGCGATCTTCCAGGCCATCTCGCTGGCGTACAGCTTCACCAGCGCGGCCTCGATCCGGATGTCGTTGCGGTCGTCGTCGGCGAGCAGGCAGCTGAGGTCGAGCATGCTCTCCATGCCGTACGTGGTGGCCGCGATGAAGGCCAGCTTCTTGGCGACCGCCTCGTGCTCGCCGACCGGCCGGCCCCACTGGACCCGGTCGGCCGACCACTCGCGGGCCACGTTCAACGACCACTTGCCGGCCCCGACGCACATCGCCGGCAGCGAGAGCCGTCCGGTGTTCAACGTGGTCAGCGCGATCTTCAGGCCCTTGCCCTCGCCGCCGATCACGTTCTCCTTCGGCACGAATACGTCGTGGAAGCGGGTGACGCTGTTCTCCAGCCCACGCAGGCCGACGAAGGCGTTGCGCCGCTCGATGGTGATGCCCTCGCTGTCGCCCTCCACCACGAAGGCGGTGATCCCGCCGCGCCGCCCCTCGGCGGCCGGCACCCGGGCCATCACCACGAGCAGGGTGGCCACCGTGCCGTTGGTGGCCCAGAGCTTCACCCCGTTGAGCCGGTAGCCGGTGCCGTCCTCGGTCGGCTCGGCGGTGGTGGCGAGCCGGGCCGGGTCAGAGCCGACATCCGGTTCGGTGAGCAGGAACGCGGAGACCTCCCCGGCGGCCAGCCGGGGCAGGAAGCGCTGCTTCTGTTCCGGGGTGCCGAACATCTTCAGCGGCTGCGGCACGCCGATCGACTGGTGCGCGGAGAGCAGCGCGCCGATCGCCGGGTTGACCGAACCGGCCCGCATCAGCGCCCGGCAGTAGTGCAGGTTGCTCAGCCCGAGGCCGCCGTACTTGCGGTCGATCTTCATGCCGAACGCGCCCAGCCGGGCCAGGCCGTGGAAGACCTCGTCCGGGATGCGCGCGTCCCGCTCGATCGCCGCACCGTCCACCTCGGCGTCCAGGTACGCCCCGAACGCGTCGAGGAACTCCTCGGCGCGGGCGACGTCGGCCGGGTCGGAGCGTGGCCACGGGTTGATCAGGTCCAACCGGAACCGGCCGAGGAAGAGTTCCTTGCCGAAGCTGGGCCGGTCCCAGGCCGCCTCCCGGGCCGCCTCGGCGACCTGGCGGGCCTCCTTCTCGGAGACCTGACCGGCCTCGGTCGGCAGTGGACCCGCCCCGCCCGCCTCGTCCACGGCGGCGGTGCCGGCCGGCGGATCGGTGTCGTCGATCGGGGCCATCCGACCGGTCGGCCCGCCGGCGTTCACGGGGTCGGGCCGGCTGTTCTGCGTCGTGGTCACGGCTGCCTCCTGGGGACCTCGGTCCGGCTGCGTCGACGTGCTCGACGAAGACGACGTTACTCCCGGGTGTTACCCAGGGGTAGCGTCGGACGCACGTCCGATTTGGCGCGAACCGGCGCAGCTCACCCGCCGGGTAGCACCTGCGGGTCGTCGTCCTCGTCGTCGATGTCGTCGTCACCCCAGCTGCGCCGGACGAACGGCAGGATCAGCCAGAACCCCAGGAACCAGACCCCGGTGATCGCGCTGAGCAGGAAGGCGACCGGCCGGTCGAGCACGAAGTCGGTGACCAGCAGCACCGCGCTGACCATCGAGACGAGCATGAAGCCGAGGCCGGCGGTGGCCATCCGGTGCGCGAACCGGACCAGCTCCGGCTTGCGTCCCTGCCGGAACAGGGCCCGGTGGAAGGCGACCGGTGAGATGATCATCGCGGCGGAGGCCGCCGCCGCCAGCAGGGCGACGACGTAGACGTCCCGCTGGAACTCGGTCGTGCGGTTGAACCCGTTGCTGAACGGCAGGGTGAGCAGGAACGCGAAGAGGATCTGCACGCCGGTCTGCGCCACCCGCAGCTCCTGGAGCAGGTCGGCGAAGTTGCGCTGCCAGCGCTGCTTCTCGGATTCCTTGGTCACGCACTACCTCCGGGAAGACGGTGTTGCCGGTGGGTGTCACCCACCCACCGGCAACAGCGCCTGTGCCCGATCCGGACGGTCGCGAAACCGGCTCACTCCTCGCGCTCACGCCCCCCGGCGGATCCGGCCGGCGTAGCGGGCCTCCAGCTCGGCGTTGTGCTCGTCCCCGCCGGTGATGTTGGCCGACAGGTAGACCGGGGGCCGCTCCCCCGCCGCCAGCAGCCGGGCCACCACCTCCGCCACGATCTGCTGCGCCAGCAGCGCGGCGGTGATCGAGGAGACCGCGCCGACCGCGCCGCCGCCGGGCAGCGGCAGGGTGGCGTCGCCGTACGGGGCGCCGTTGTCGAGCACCACGTCGGCGAAGTCGGCCAGCTTGCGGCCGGACGGGTGGCGCGAGGTCATCCGGGCGGAGTGCGCCGCCGAGGTGATCGCGACCAGGGCGTGCCCGCGCTCCTTCACGATGGCCGCGAACTCCACCATCGCGCCGTTCACACCGGAGTTGGAGGCGAGCACGAAGACGTCCTGCGGCCGGATCGGGGCCAGCTCGTAGAGGCGGTGCGCCACCGCCGGCTCGCGTTCCAGCTTCGGGCCGAGCACGTCGGCCGGCTCGCCGCCGTACAACACCAGGTCGCGCAGGGCGATCCGGTTGGTGGGCACCAACCCGCCGGCCCGACCGGCGATCTCCATGGCCAGGGCCTCGGAGTGCCCGGTGCCGAACGCGTGCACCACGCCGTCGGCACGCAGCGACTCGGCGATCAGGTCCGCGGCCCGGCCCACCCCGTCCCGCTGCCCGGCGGCCACCCGGCCGATCGTCTCGGTCACCACCGCCAGGTACGCCTCGGCGCTCACCGTCATGCTTCCTCCGTCCGTCGGTGCCGGGCCAGCCAGTCCACCGCGAAGTCGACCGCCGCCCGCTGCCTCATCAACCGGCCAGTGCCGTCCCCGACCGGCCCGAGCCGCACCGCGCCGGCGGCCTCCAGGTCGGCGCCGAGCCGGTCGAAGCCCCCGGCGTCCAGGCGGATGTCGTCCCACCACACCCACTCCCGGCCACCGTCGGCGGTCAGCACGGCCGCGCCGCAGCGCTGCTGCGGCGGGCTCGGCTGCCGGTACTCGGCCAGGTGCAGCGAGGTGTTGGGGCCGTGATCCACGCCGAGCAGCAGCACGTCAGCGTCGAGGTCGTAGAGGCGGGCCAGCGGGGAGCGCTCACCCAGCATGTCGGCGAGCGGGTGGCCGGCGACGATCCGCTCGGCGGCCGGCCCGAGCGCGGCGAAGGAGACGTGCGGGTGGTCGCTGCGCCGGGCACCCGGCCAGGTGCGGACCAGCTCCGCGAGCGCGCCCATGAACCGGCTCGGGGTGACCGCGGGATCGAAGCCGGGCAGCTCGGACCGGATGACCGGCCACCAGTGCGCCGGCACGGGCGGGTTGGTCCAGCCGGCCGGGTCGCTGTTCTCCGGGGTGTGGGTCGGCACCACCACGGTGCCGTCCGGGCCGAGCACGTCGCGCAGGGCGAGCAGCACCGCCTCCGGGCCGCCGCAGAGGAGACCCAGGCCGCGCAGGCCGGCGTGCACCAGCACGGTCCCGCCGGGGCGTACGCCGAGGGTGCGGAGCTGGGCGGCGAGCGACGCGCGGGTGTGCGGGCCGCCCGGCGCGTCGGCGGCGATCATCCGCCGACGCGGGCGAGGATCGCCTCGGCCAGCGGCGCGGGGGACTGGTCGGGAATCCAGTGGGTCACGCCGGTGAGCGTGACGAAGCGGTAGTCGCCGGTGACGTGCCCGGCGCACGCCTGGGCGGCGGTCCGGCCGATCGCGATGTCCCGGTCGCTCCAGACGAACGTCGTCGGCACCGCCACCGGCCCGACGGCCTTCATGTCCGCCCCGGTCATGGCGCGGTACCAGTTCAGGGCGGCGGTCAGCGCGCCGGGCTCGCGCATCGGGTCGGCGTAGCGGGCCACCCGGGCGGCGTCGCCGACCCCGCCGAGCATCCGCCGCAGGGTCGCCGCGCGGAACGCCAGCAGCACCTGCTCCGCCTTGCCCGGCTTGCGGAACAGCGCGATGTAGGAGGAGCGGGCCTTCTGCTGCGGGTCGGTGGCGAGCGCGTGGCCCATCGCCGCCGGGTGCGGCACCGACACCGCGGTCAGCGTGCGCACCCGCTCCGGGTACGCCGCCGCGAGCCCCCAGGCCACGATCGCCCCCCAGTCGTGGCCGACCAGGTGGGCGGCGGTGATCCCGAGCGCGTCGAGCAGGGCGGCCGCGTCGGCCACCAGCTCCGGGATGCGGTACGCCTCGACGGCGCCCGGCCGGGCGTCCGGCGAGTAGCCGCGCTGGTCGGGCGCGTAGGTGCGTAACCCGGTGGCGTGCAGCGCGGGCACCACCTCGTCCCACTCCCCGCCGTGCTGCGGGAAGCCGTGCAGCAGCAGGACGGGTTCGCCGTCCTCGGGACCGCCGGTGCGTACCTCGAACGTCAGACCTCGCGCGTCGACCCGCATGATCGGCAGCCTACCCAGTCGGCGCGGCGGGCAGCGGGGCCGACGGTCAGGGGCGGACCCGCCACCACCGGAGCCGGCCGGCCGCCCGGTCCCGGTCGTACGCGGCCCGGGACCGCTGCCGCAGCCACCCGGCAAGGGTCGCGAACAGGCCGATGCCGAGCACCGGCAGCAGGTAGCGCAGCGCCCGCCAGTCGCCCCGGGGTGCGGCGGTGACCAGCACGGCCAGCGCCAGCGGCAGCAGCCCCAGGAACGCGCCGAGCAGGGCCAGGAGTTGATCTCGGCGCGTTGAGTTCGGCGGCACGGGTGCAGGGTGACACGCCCCCGCCAGCTGGTGTTAGCGTCTGCCGAGACAACTTCACATCCGACAGGGGAGCGCACAGCGCTGAGAGTGCGGGCCGGGTGCCCGCAGACCCTCGGTACCTGATCTGGGTAATGCCAGCGCAGGGAGTTCGGTCGACCTCCAGCCGCGCCGCCGTCCGGTGATCCCGGGCGCGGCGTGCGTCTTCTCCTGGTTCGTCCACGCAGAACTGGGAGCTCATCAATGGACAACAACAACCGCTGGCGCACCATCGACATCGTGGTCGCATCGGTGATCGCGGTCGCCTTCGGCGTCATCTTCTGGGCCTGGGGCCTGCTCTGGGGCGCCACCGACGCCGCCTTCGCCTTCTTCCCGCCGGCCCAGACCCTGATCTACGGCGTCTGGCTGGTGCCGGCCGTGCTCGGTGGCCTGGTCATCCGCAAGCCCGGCGCCTCGCTCTACTGCGAGCTGGTCGCGGCGATCATCTCGGCGCTGCTGGGCAGCCAGTGGGGTGGCATCGTCATCGTGCAGGGGCTGATGCAGGGTGTCGGCGCCGAGCTGGCGTTCGCCGCCTTCCGCTACCGCTCGTACCGGCTGCCGACCGCCCTGCTGGCCGGCGCGCTGACCGGCCTGAGCGCGGCGATCTTCGACTTCGTCTACTGGAACAAGGCCTACGAACTGGTCAGCTACCGCATCCCGTACGCCCTGCTGACCATCGTCAGCGCCACCGTGATCGCCGGCCTGGGCTCGTTCTTCCTCACCCGCGCGCTGGCCGACACCGGCGTCCTGGACCGCTTCCCCGCCGGCCGCGACCGCGCCACGGTCTGACCACCCCACCCCGAATTGATCATGAGGCTGGTTGTGGTGTGGATCTCCGGAACCGCCGCCAGCCTCATGATCGGCGGGGCCGGGGCGGCCCGGGGGCCGGGAAGGAGGCTCGGGTGAGCGCGCTGGTGGTGCGGCGTTTCGGGTGGCGGCACGCCGGGCGCCGGCAGTGGGCGGTGCGCGGGGTGGACCTGCGCGTCGAGGCCGGCGAGCGGGTGTTGCTCCTGGGACCCTCGGGAGCCGGCAAGAGCACCCTGCTGGCCGCGCTCGCCGGGCTGCTGCCGGAGGACTCCGGCGAGCAGGAGGGCACCGTCGAGATCGACGGGCTCGACCCGCGCAAGGCCCGGGAACGGGTCGGCATCGTCTTCCAGGACCCGGAGACCCAACTGGTGATGGCCCGCTCCGGCGACGACGTCGCGTTCGGGCTGGAGAACCGGGGCGTACCGGCCGAGGACATCTGGCCCCGGGTGGACGAGGCGCTGCGCCGGGTCGGCTTCCCGTACCCCCGGGACCGGCCCACCGCCGCGCTCTCCGGGGGCGAACAGCAACGCCTGGCGCTGGCCGGGGCGCTCGCCCTGCGCCCGGGGCTGCTGCTGCTCGACGAGCCGACCGCCAACCTCGACCCGGCCGGCGGGGCCCTGGTCCGGCAGGCGGTCGCCGACGCGCTCGACGCCGACACCACGCTGATCCTGGTCGAGCACCGCGTCGCCGAGGCGTTGCCGCTGGTCGACCGGGTGGTGGTGCTGGAGGCCGGGGGCGGGGTGCGGTTCGACGGGCCGCCCGAGGTGGTCTTCGCCGCGCACGGCGACGCGCTCGCCGCGGCCGGCGTCTGGGTGCCCGGCCGTACCGTGCCGCACCGGCCCGCCACCGCGCCGGCCGGCGAGCTGCTGCTCGCCGCGGACCGGCTCGGCCTGCCGCCCCGGCTCGACCCCACCGACCTCCGGGTACGTGCCGGCGAGGTGCTCGCCGTCCTCGGCCCGAACGGCGCCGGCAAGTCCACCCTCGCGCTGCTGATCGGCGGCCTGCTCCGCCCCGGCACCGGTGCGGCCACCGCGACGGAAGCGCTGGCCGGCCGGGACGCCCGCACTCCCCCGCACCGGTGGCGCGCGCCCGCCCTGGCCCGGCGGATCGGCTCGGTCTTCCAGGATCCCGAGCACCAGTTCGTCACCGGCACGGTCCGGGACGAGCTGGCCCTCGGGCCGCGCCGAACCGGGCAGGACGAGGCGGCGGTACGGGCCACCGTGGACGGCCTGCTCGACCGGCTCGGCCTGGCCGGGCTGGCCGGGGCCAACCCGTACACCCTCTCCGGCGGCGAGGCGCGGCGGCTGAGCGTGGCGACCGCCCTGGCCACCGCGCCGCGCCTGCTCATCTGCGACGAACCCACCTTCGGCCAGGACCGACGGACCTGGCGGGAGCTGGTCGACCTCTTCGCCGAGCTGCGCGACGGCGGTCACGGCGTCGTCGCGGTCACCCACGACACGGACTTCGTCGCGGCGCTGGCCGACCGGACCGTCACCCTGGAGCGGCGCGCATGATCGGGGTGGAACCGGTCGCCGTGCCGGGCGCGCCGCTGGCCCGGCGCAACCCGGTGGCGAAGCTGGCCGCCGCGCTGGTCTTCTCGTTCGTCCTGATCGCCACCCTGGACCCGGTGGCACCGGCGATCGCCATCGCGGTCGAGTTGGCGGCGCTGCCGCTGTTCGGCATCCGGTACAGGGTGCTGGCCCGGCGGGCCTGGCCGCTGCTCGCCAGCGCCGGCGGCGTCCTGGTGACCCTGGTGCTGTTCGCCGCCGACCGCTCCGGACCGGTGCTGGTCGACGCCGGCCCGGTGCTGGTCACCCAGGGGGTGCTGGTCACCGCGCTGGGGCTGGTGCTGCGCATGCTCGCGGTGGCGCTGCCCGGGATCATCGTCTTCGCCACCACCGACGCCACCGACCTGGCCGACGCGCTGATCCAGAACGCTAAGGCGCCGGCCCGGTTCGCCATCGGCGCGCTCGCCGCGTTCCGGCTGGTGCCGCTCCTGGAGCAGGAATGGCGCATGATCAGCATGGCCCGGCGGGCCCGGGGCGTGGACGCCGGCCGCAACCCGGTGGCCCGGCTGCGGCTCTTCGTGTCGACGGCGTTCGCGCTGCTGGTCGGGGCGATCCGGCGCGGCACCCGGCTGGCGGTCGCGATGGACGCCCGGGGCTTCGACGCCGGCACCCCGCGGACGATCGCCCGGCGGCACCGCTTCACCCGGGCGGACGGGCTGCTGATCGTCGGCGCGGCGGTACTGGCCGGCGCGGCGCTGACGGCCAGCGTGCTGCTGGGCACCTTCCGCCCGCTGATCGGCTGACCGGGCGCGATCCACCCCGCCCGGCCCCGCCGAGCTTGGGCCGGCTCGGCCGGCTCGGCCTGGGGGATCCACTCGGGTTACGGCATGTCGCGGCCTCCGCAGGGCGGGATAGCCCGGGCTGCCGCAACCCGAGTGGATCAAGGGCCGGTCAGCTGCGCCGGAAGGCGTAGAAGCGGGTCTGGCCGGTGCGCTGGCTGCGCCCGGCCAGCCGGGCGTCGCGGCCCACCGGCGGGCCGGCCTTCGGCAGCCTCGCGGCGGACGGGCTCGACCCGGACGGGGCCGACCCGGACGAGGTGGGCACGGCGACGGGCACCTCGACCGGCGTCACCGTGCGGGCGTCGAGATCCGTCGGGGTCACGTCCGCCAGGGACGGCGACGGCTTGCGGGACTTCTTCGAACTGCGCTTGGCGGGCATCCGCTGACCTCCGGTCTGTCGGCCGCGCCGGCACGGCGCGGCGAGCGAACGAGCTCCGGCGGGTCCGACCACGACAGACACCACTACCGACGGCGGTGGGGAGGCATGCGGACGCCCGGAGCAGGACGGGTCCACGGCGGGGCGGTGGACCGGGCTCGGAGAAGGGCGTCAGTTACGCATGCCGACAGGCTAACCGGCCGCCCGGGCGACCCGCAGCCGAATTGCTGGCACGATCGGCGGCATGCTGATCGCGTTCTCGATCACCCCGCTCGGCGTGGGTGAGTCCGTGGGCGACCTGGTCGCCGACGCCGTCCGGGTGGTCCGTGAGTCCGGCCTGCCCAACCGGACCGACGCCATGTTCACCACCGTCGAGGGTGAGTGGGACGAGGTGATGGCGGTGGTGAAGCGCGCCGTGGACACCGTCGCGGCGCAGGCGCCCCGGGTCAGCCTGGTGCTCAAGGCCGACCTCCGTCCCGGGGTGACCGATGCGATGACCGCCAAGGTGGCGCACATCGAGGCCCGCCTCGCCGAGAGCTGAGGACGTACCGCCACCACCTCCTCACCCGGCGTCGACGTCCCCGCCCGTCCCCCGGCCGGCCGCGATACGGTCGCAGGACGGGCACCGGAGACGAGAGGTGGCGGTACGGATGGCACAGCAGGCGACGGCGCAGATCGGGGTGACCGGTCTGGCGGTGATGGGCCGCAACCTGGCCCGGAACCTGGCCCGCAACGGCTTCACCGTGGCGGTGCACAACCGCTCGCCCGAACGCACCCGCAGCCTGATCGCCGAACACGGCGCCGAGGGCGCCTTCGTGCCGTCGGAATCCCTGGCCGACTTCGTCGCCTCGCTGGAGCGCCCCCGCGCGGTGATCGTCATGGTGAAGGCCGGCGCCCCCACCGACGCGGTGATCGACGAGCTGGTCCCCCTGCTGGAAGAGGGGGACATCGTCGTCGACTGCGGCAACGCGCACTTCGCCGACACCCGCCGCCGGGAAGAGGCGCTGCGCGGCCACGGGTTGCACTTCGTCGGCACCGGCGTCTCCGGCGGCGAGGAGGGCGCGCTGCACGGCCCGAGCATCATGCCGGGCGGCTCGGCGGAGTCCTACCGCAAGCTCGGCCCGATCTTCGAGCGGATCGCCGCGCAGGTGGACGGCACGCCGTGCTGCCGGCACATCGGCCCGGACGGTGCCGGCCACTTCGTGAAGATGGTCCACAACGGCATCGAGTACGCCGACATGCAGCTCATCGCCGAGGCGTACGACCTGCTGCGGGCCGGGCTGGCGGCGAGCCCGGCGGAGATCGCGGAGATCTTCCGGGAGTGGAACGGCGGCGAGCTGGAGTCCTTCCTCATCGAGATCACCGCCGACGTGCTCGGGCACACCGACCCGGCGACCGGTCGGCCCTTCGTCGACATCGTGCTGGACCAGGCCGAGCAGAAGGGCACCGGCCGGTGGACCGTGCAGAGCGCGCTGGACCTGGGCATCCCGATCACGGGCATCGCCGAGGCCACCTTCGCCCGGTCGCTGTCCGGCCACGCCGACCAGCGGGCCGCCGCCCGCCGCGCCTTCCCCGACGCGGGCGAGAAGTGGCAGGTGGACGACCGGGAGACCTTCGTCGAGGATGTCCGGCGCGCGTTGCTGGCCAGCAAGATCGTCGCGTACGCGCAGGGCTTCGACCACATCCGCGCCGGCAGCCGGGAGTACGACTGGGGCATCGACCTGGGCGGCACCGCCACCATCTGGCGGGGCGGCTGCATCATCCGGGCCCGCTTCCTGGACCGGATCCGGGAGGCGTACGACGCCGAGCCGGAGCTGACCACGCTGCTGGTGGCCCCGTGGTTCGCCGACCGGGTCGCCGCCGGGGTGCCGGGCTGGCGGCGGGTGGTGGCCGACGCCGCCCGGGCGGGCGTGCCGACCCCGGCCTTCTCGTCGTCGCTGGCCTACTTCGACGCGCTGCGCGCCGAGCGGCTGCCGGCCGCGCTGATCCAGGGGCTGCGGGACAACTTCGGCGCCCACACCTACCACCGGGTGGACCGGGACGGTTCGTTCCACACCATCTGGGCCGGCGACCGCTCCGAAGTGGAGGCCTGACCCTCAGGCGAGGGTGGCGTGCATCTCCCAGACCAGGATCTCGGCCGGCTCGGCGGCGACCACCCGGTGGCCACCACCCATGGTGATCCGGGCGGCGTCGCCCTCGCCGAGGTGTCCGGAGCCCTCCAGGTTCACCGCTCCGGCGGGCACGTAGAGGTGCAGGAAGGGCGCGTCGGGAAGGATCACCTCGTCGCCCGGGGCGAGCCGGGCGGCGTGCAGGGTGGCGTAGCGGTTGCGGATCCGGATGGCCGAGGCGCCGTCGTAGCGGTCCATGCCGGAGGCGACCGGCACCAGGCCACCCCGGAGCAGCTCGTCGCCGATCTCCAACTGCTCGTAACCGGGGTCGATCCCCTCCTCGTCGGGGAGCACCCACATCTGGACGAAGTGGACCGGGTCGCGGTGCGGCGCGGTGCCCTCCAGCCGCCAGGAGTCGTTCTTCTCCGAGTGCAGGATGCCGGTGCCGGCGCTCATCCGCTGGGCCAGCCCCGGGTAGATGACGCCGGAGTGGCCGGTGGAGTCCTGGTGCACCAGCGAGCCGCGCAGCACCCAGGTCACGATCTCCATGTCCTGATGCGGGTGGGTCTCGAAGCCGGTGCCCGGGTGGACCACGTCGTCGTTGTTCACCAGCAGCAGACCGTGGTGCGTGTTGGCGGGGTCGTAGTGCCGCGAGAACGAGAACGAGTGCTTCGAGTCGAGCCAGGACAGCCGGGTGACGAACCGGTCGGCGGCCCGGCGGACGTCGACGCTCGGGGCCGGCGCGAGCGCGGTCACCAGGCACGCTGCCCGGTCTCGGTGGGCGCCCAGGTCAGCGCCGGCTCGCCGGTCGCCAGTTCGGCAATCTCCCCGGACCGGACGGCGGGCGAGTGGCCGAGCTCGGCGCAGTGCTGCTCCGCGATCTCCGCGCAGATCTCGGCGACCTGTTCGCAGATCGGGCTGCCCAGGTCGGCCGCGTTCAGCGCCATGATCATTTTGTACCGGAGCTCCCGCATCTCCACCCCCGTGGCGGGCACGTCCCGGCGGCGCGCCCTGCGCCGATCGTACGCGCGGGCGCCCCGCTCCCGGCCGGAAAGCCGGATGCGGGGCGCCCGCGGAGACGGCCGCCGCGACGCTGCGGCGCGCCGTCGACGTCAGAAGAACCGACGGCGCTTGGCCTTCTGCGGCCGGAGCATGTCGGCGCCCTTGGCGAGCAGTCGGCTCACCCCGGTCGGGCCGCGACGGGCCTCCAGGGAGTGGCTGAGCCGACGCGCGCCGGCAGCCGCCAGCGGCACGGCAACCGCCATGAGCGCCCACTGCGCGATCCGCTTCTGAATCATGTGGTTCACCTCCGCGTTGACTGCTGACCGTAGTGGTACCCAGCGCGTCGCGTCGGTAAGCGTGACCTCAGGCCCCCGGGGCCACCGGGTTGGGCAGCGCGCCGCCGAAGCGCCGGTCCCGCTGGGCGTACAGCTCGCAGGCGTACCAGAGGTGGCGGCGGTCGAAGTCCGGCCAGAGGGTGTCGAGGAAGACCAGCTCCGCGTACGCGCTCTGCCAGAGCAGGAAGTTGGAGGTGCGCTGCTCGCCGGAGGGGCGCAGGAAGAGGTCCACCTCGGGGACCTCCGGGTGGTAGAGGTACCGGGCGATGGTCTTCTCGGTGACCTTGCCCGGGTCGAGCTTTCCGGCGGCCACGTCACGCGCGATCGCGGCGGCGGCGTCGGCGATCTCCGCCTGGCCGCCGTAGTTGACGCAGAACTGGAGGGTCAGCGTCGAATTGTCCCGGGACATCTCCTCGGCGGTCTGCAGCTCGGAGATCACGCTCTTCCAGAGCCGGCCGGCCCGGCCGGACCAGACCACCCGCACACCGAGGTCGACGAGCTGGTCCCGGCGGCGGCGGATGACGTCCCGGTTGAAGCCCATCAGGAAGCGGACCTCGTCCGGCGAGCGCCGCCAGTTCTCGGTGGAGAAGGCGTACGCCGACAGGTAGGGGATGCCCAGCTCGATCGCGCCCTCGACGGCGTCGAAGAGGCTGTACTCCCCCTGCTCGTGCCCCTTGGTGCGGGGCAGGCCGCGCTCCTTCGCCCAGCGGCCGTTGCCGTCCATCACCACGGCGATGTGCTTTGGCAGCGCCTCGGCCGGCAGGGCCGGCGGCCGGGCACCCGACGGGTGCGGAGTCGGTGGCACCGGCGCACGCCGGCCGGCCCTCGTCGATCGGATCACTGCACTCTTCTCCCTGTTCACACCAGCGGTGGCGGGCCCGGCGCCGGCGGGACCACATCCGGCCCCACGCCGCCGGGCGGCGGGACCGCGCCGGACGCCGGGGAGCCCCGGTCGACCAGCGGCAGCGAGCGTAGCGCGCGCTCCAGGTGCCACTGGAGGTGCGCCGCGACCAGGCCGCTGCACTCCCGGCGCACGCCGGCCCCGGTGGCGTCGGCGTACGTCCAGTCGCCGGTGGTCAGCGCGGACATCAGGTCGATGGTGGCCGGGGCGGGGTGGGCGGCGCCGGGCGGGCGGCAGTCGGGGCAGACGGCGCCCCCGGCCGGCACGGAGAACGCCCGATGCTTCCCCGGGGTGCCGCAGACCGCGCAGGCGGTCAGCGCCGGCGCCCAGCCGGCGAAGGCCATCCCGCGCAGCAGGTACGCGTCGAGCACCAGGGTGGTGGCGTGTTCGCCCCGCGCCAGGGACTTCAGCGCGCCGAGGGTGAGCTGGAACAGGCGCAGGGACGGCTCCCGCTCGACCGGGGTGAGCCGCTCCGCGGTCTCGGCGATCGCGCTGGCCGCCGTGTAGCGGGGGTAGTCGCCGAGGAACCGCTTGCCGTACAGGTCGATCCCCTCGACCTGGCTGATGCTGTGCAGCGAGCTGCCCTGGTTGCCCTTGGGGTCGCCGGCGAGCTGGACGTCCACGTGCCCGAACGGCTCCAGCCGGGCGCCGAACTTGCTGGTGGTGCGGCGTACGCCCCGGGCCACCGCGCGCAGCCGGCCGTGCCGGCGGGTGAGCAGGGTGATGATCCGGTCGGACTCGCCCAGCTTCTGCACGCGCAGCACCACCGCGTCGTCGCGGTAGAGCTGTCGGCGGTACCCGGCCATCCGGCCATTCTCCCTCGGGGTGCGATCTCAGGGTCGGTTCGGGGTGGATCGGCGGCCGAACCCGGATGTGCGTGACGGCGCTCCGGCCGTAGCGTCTCGGCATGGCTCTGCACCGGACCACCGTCGCCGCCGCCGCGGCCGTCACTCTGATCCTCCTCGCCGGGTGTGACACCCTCTCGTTCCGCCGGCTCGACTTCGACGACACCGAGACGGTGAAGATCACCCAGATCACCGTGCCGGCCGGAGGCTCCGGTGACGTGACGGTCAGCGCCACCGGCCCCGCCGACCAGGTGCGGATCAAGCGGGTGGTCCGCTACCAGGGTGGGCAGCCCGAGACCCGGTACGAGATCAAGGGCGACGAGCTGGTGCTGCCGACCGACTGCGGCATCCGGTGCAGCGTCTCCTGGGAGGTGACCACCCCCGAGGGCGTGGCGGTACGCGGCGAGACCAGCTCCGGAAACGTCACGCTGAGCCACGTCGGCGCGGTGGACTTCACGCTGAACTCCGGCGACATCAGCGTGTCCGGAGCGCGCGCCGACGTCCGCGCCGAGACCAGCTCGGGCAACATCGAGGTGGTCGGCGCGGCCGGCGCGGTCCGGCTGCGCGCCACCTCCGGCAACATCGACGGCCGCCGGCTCGCCGCCGGGGTGGACGCGGAGGCCACCTCGGGCAACGTCACCGTCGAGCTGGACGAGCCGGCCTCGGCCCGGTTGCGCGCCGCCAGCGGCGACATCGAGCTGACCGTGCCCGCCGGCCGGTACCGGGTGCGGGCGCACGCGGACTCCGGCGACACCGAGCTGGCCGTGCCGGACGACCCGACTGCGTCGCTGCTCCTGGACGTCGCCGCCACCAGCGGCAACGTGACGATCCACCACCGCTGACCCCACGCCGCGCGCCACGCGTCACCTCGACGCCCGCTCCTCGATGCAGATTCACGGAAAGCGTGGCCATGCTTCGTGGCATGGCACCGCTTTCCGTGAATCAGGCCCCTCGGCCGGCGCGGTCGAAGTCGGGGGCGGGGCGGCGGGGGGCGGGGATGAGGGCGGGGGCGGCCGGCACCAGCTCGGTCTCGGCGGGGGCGGGGCCGGCCGGGGCGGCCGCCGCCCGGTCGACCACGGTCCGCCGGGGCCGGCCGGGGAACAGTTCCGGCGGGCGCCGGGCCGCCACGTCCTCCACCCAGCCGACCAGCAGGGTGACCACCCCGACCAGCGCGAACACCAGCACCACCCGGACGGCGAGGCCGAGCGGGTCGCGCGGCGTCCAGCCGACCAGGCCGACCAGTGGCGTGAGCGCCACCACGAACGACATGTGCCACAGGTAGACGGTCAGCGCACGCCGGTTCAGCACGGTGACCATCCGGCCGACCAGCGGGTAGCGGTCCACCCAGGGCGCTTCGGCCGGGGCCCGGCCGATCGCGACCAGGATGAACGCCGCCGACCAGAGCGCGTTGCCGAGGTGGATGTCGTTCAGGTCGTAGCCGCGCGGGCCCGGGTGGGTGAAGATCCAGCCGAGGCCGGCGGCGCCGAGGGCCAGCACGGCGGGGACGAAGACACGGTTGCTCATCCGGCGGAGCAGCCCGTCGTGGTGGGCGAAACCGAGCAGCCAGGCGCCGAAGTACAGGCCGAACTCGCGCAGCACGGTCGGCGCGTCCGGGAAGATGCCGAACTCGATCGTGGCGAGCAGCGCGTACGGGACGAGCAGGGTGGGCAGCGGCGCGCGGCGGAACAGCCGCAGGACCAACGGCGAGGCGAGCACGAACCAGAGGTAGTCCCGCAGGTACCAGATCGGGCTCAGGGCCAGCCCGCCCCAGTAGTTGGCCGGCGGGTCGCTCACCGGGAAGAGCCAGAGCAGCACCTTCGGGGTGAGCGGCAGACCGGTGAGCAGCATGGCGGGCACGAAGACCGCGGCGAGCACCCACAGCGAGGGCAGCAGGCGGCGCAGCCGACGCGCCACCGCAGGCACGCCGGTCCGGTCCAGCGACGCGACCATCAGCGAACCGGCGAGCGCGAACATCACCGACATGGCGGGGAACACCAGCGTGAGTGCGGCGTAACCCGTGACGTGATAGACGACGACTCGGACGATGGCCAGGAAGCGGAGCAGGTCCAGGTATCGGTTTCGCATCAGCCTGCATCTATTTCCGGGGGGCGGGGGCAAAGCTCTCCTACCCTCCGGCCCGACCCGTCGAAACGACCACGGGCGGGGGTCAAAAGTGACACTTCCCATAAAGCCGACCGATCCGGATCAGCGTGAGAGACCCGGCAACAGCGATCGCCGGCCCGGACGCACCGGGCCGGCGATCGGACGTACGCCTCAGAAGCCGAGCTTGCGCAGCTGCTTGGGGTCGCGCTGCCAGTCCTTGGCGACCCGGACGTGCAGGTCCAGATAGATCCGGGTGCCGAGCAGCTCCTCGATCTGCCGGCGCGCCGTGATGCCGACCTCCTTGAGCCGGCTGCCCCGATGGCCGATCACGATCGCCTTCTGACTGGGCCGCTCGACGTAGACGTCGGCGAAGATCCTGGTGAGGTTGCCCTCCGGAATCATCTCCTCCACCACGACGGCGATGGAGTGCGGCAGCTCGTCCCGGACCCCCTCCAGGGCCGCCTCGCGGATCAGCTCGGCGACCAGCACCTGCTCGGGGTCGTCGGTGAGCATGTCGTCCGGGTAGAGCTGCGGCGACTCGGGCAGGTACCCGGTCATCACGTCGACCAGGGTGTCCACCTGGTGCCCGGAGACCGCGCTCACCGGCACCACGTCGGCGAAGTCGGCCAGCTCGCTCACCGCGAGCAGCTGCTCGGCCAGCCGCCTCTTGTCCACCAGATCGGTCTTGGTGACCACGGCCAGCACGGTCGCCTTCAGGCTGGCCAGCTCCCCGGTGATGAACCGGTCGCCCCGGCCGATCGGCTCGTTCGCCGGAATGCAGAGGCCGATCACGTCGACCTCGCTCCAGGTCTCCCGGACCAGGTCGTTGAGGCGCTCGCCGAGCAGCGTCCGGGGCCGGTGCAGCCCCGGGGTGTCGACCAGGACGAGCTGCGAGTCCGGCCGGTGCAGCACGGCACGGATGACGTGCCGGGTGGTCTGCGGCTTGTTCGAGGTGATCGCGATCTTGGTGCCGACGATCGCGTTGGTCAGCGTCGACTTCCCGGCGTTCGGCCGCCCGACGAAGCAGGCGAAACCGGCGCGGTACGGACGCTCCCCGACGTGGGTCACTCGACCACCGTGCCGAGAACGGTGCCGTCGGGCGCGGCCACGTGGATCGGCGCGTCGGCGGCGAGGTCGCGGACGGCGGCGTGTCCCGCGCCGTCCAGCGTCGAAGCCTCGGTCACCACCACCGCCGCCTCCAGCCGGGTGGCCCCGGCGGCCACCGCCGAGGCGACCGCGAGCTGCAGCGCGGTCAGGGTCAGCGACGGCAGCGCGACGCTGGCCGCCGCGTACGTCCGGCCGTCCTGGTCGCGGACCGCCGCGCCCTCCACGGCGCCGACCCGGCCACGCGCCCCCCGGGCCAGGACGACCAGCTTGGCGTCCTCGGCGGTGAGCTCGGCCGGGTCGGACGGGGTGGGCCGGGCCGCCGGCACGGCGGAAGACTCAGGCATCGGCGGGCTGCCTCTCCTCGGAACGGTTGTGGTTGCCGCGGGACTCGGCGTGTTCGCCCCGCCCCGCGCTGTCGGCTGCGTCGCTCGGCGCGACCCGGCTCACCAGCACGGTGTCTATCCGGTTGCGCCGACCGGTGGTGCCCTCGGCGATCAGCCGGAGCCCGGCCACCTCGGCCTCGGCACCGGGGATCGGCACCCGCCCGAGCGACTGGGCGAGCAGACCGCCGACCGTCTCCACCTCGTCGGTGGGGAGTTCGGTGTCGAACAGCTCGCCCAGATTCTCCACCGGCAGGCGGGTGGTCACCCGGACCGACCCGTCCTCCAGGCGCTCGACCGGCGGGCGTTCGACATCGTACTCGTCGGTGATCTCACCGACGATCTCCTCCAGGATGTCCTCGATGGTGACCAGTCCGCCGGTGCCGCCGTACTCGTCGACGACGATGACCAGGTGGTTGCGGGCCGCCTGCATCTCGGAGAGCAGATCGTCGACCGGCTTGGACTCCGGCACGAAGGTCGCCGGGCGCATCAGCTCGGACACCGGCAGCTGCGCGGTGCGCGGGTCGCCGCCCTGGGTACGCCGGATCAGGTCCTTGAGGTAGAGCACCCCGAGCACGTCGTCCACGCTGTCGCCGATCACCGGGATGCGGGAGAACCCGGAACGAAGGAAGAGCGCCAGCGCCTGGGCGAGCGTCTTGCGCTCCTCGATCCACACCATCTCGGTACGCGGCACCATCACCTCACGGGCGATGGTGTCGCCGAGGGCGAAGACCGAATGGATCATCTGCCGCTCGCCGTGCTCCACAACCCCGCGCTGCTCGGCCAGGTCGACCAGTTCGCGCAGCTCCACCTGGCTGGCAAACGGCCCCTCCCGGAAACCCTTGCCGGGGGTGACCGCGTTGCCGATCAGGATCAGCAGCGAGGCGAGCGGGTTGAGCGCCCGGCCCAGCCAGCGCACCAGCGGAGCGACCGCCCGGCCCACCGCGTACGCGTGCTGCCGGCCGATGGTGCGCGGCGCGACGCCCACCACCACGAAGCTGACCACGGTCATCGCCCCGGCGGTGACCAGGGCGGCCTGCCAGCCGGCGCCGAAGCTGTCCACCGCCACCAGCGCGACCAGGGTGGTGGCGGTCAGCTCGGCCAGCAGCCGGAGCAGGAGCAGCAGGTTGAGGTGGCGCACCACGTCACCGGCGACCGCCTGGAGGGTACGGGCGCCGCGCGCACCGTCCCGGGCCAGTTCGGCGGCGCGGGCCGGGGAGACGGCGGCCAGCGCCGACTCGGTCATCGCGATCAGGCCGGCCAGCACCACCAGCGCCGCCGCGAAGACGATGAGCTGGAGATCGGGCAGGCCGGCGGGGGCGCCGCCGGCCGCCAGGGTAGCCATCACTTCGACCGGGTCGCCCGCCAGCTGGCCAGCAGCCGGGCCTGGAGACCGAACATCTCCCGCTCCTCCTCGGGCTCGGCGTGATCGTAGCCGAGCAGGTGCAGCACCCCGTGCACGGTGAGCAGGTGCAGCTCGTCGGCGGACGAGTGCCCGGCGGTGGCCGCCTGCTTGGCCGCCACCTCCGGGCAGAGCACGATGTCGCCGAGCAGGGCCGGCTCACCGCCGGCCGGGCTGCTCTCCCCCGGCCCGTGGTCGACGCTGCCCTCGTCCATGGGGAAGGCGAGCACGTCGGTCGGGCCGTCGCCACCCATCCAGCGGTGGTTCAGCTCCGACATGTAGTCGATGTCGACCAGCAGCACGGAGAGCTCGGCGAGCGGGTTGACCCCCATCTCGTCGAGGGCGTGCCGGGCGACGGCGAGCACGGCGTCGGTGTCGACCTCGACACCCGACTCGTTGGCGATCTCGATGGACAACTGTCTTCCTCTGGTGGTTAGCGGCGCCGGCCGGCCCGGCCGCCCTGGGCGGTCCGCCCCGGCACGGCACGCACGCCCTGCGCCTGCTGGTTCTCCCGCTCGGCGTCCCAGCGGGCGTACGCGTCGACGATCTCGCCCACCAGCTTGTGGCGGACCACGTCGGCGCTGGAGAGCTGGGCGAAGTGCACATCCTCGACGTTGCTCAGGATCTCCCGGACCACCCGCAGGCCGCTGGTCGTCCCGCCGGGAAGGTCCACCTGGGTGACGTCACCGGTGACCACGATCTTGGAACCGAAGCCGAGCCGGGTGAGGAACATCTTCATCTGCTCGGGCGTGGTGTTCTGCGCCTCGTCCAGGATGATGAACGCGTCGTTCAGCGTACGGCCTCGCATGTACGCCAACGGCGCCACCTCGATGGTGCCGGCGGCCATCAGCTTCGGGATGGACTCCGGGTCGAGCATGTCGTGCAGCGCGTCGTAGAGCGGCCGCAGGTAGGGGTCGATCTTCTCGTTCAGGGTGCCGGGCAGGAAGCCCAGCCGCTCGCCCGCCTCGACCGCCGGCCGGGTGAGGATGATCCGGTTGACCTGCTTGGCCTGGAGCGCCTGGACGGCCTTCGCCATGGCCAGGTAGGTCTTGCCGGTGCCGGCGGGGCCGATGCCGAAGACGATGGTGTGCGCGTCGATCGCGTCGACGTAGCGCTTCTGGCCGAGCGTCTTGGGACGGATGGTGCGGCCGCGCCGGGAGAGAATGTTGAGCGTCAGGACCTCGGCGGGCCGCTCGGTGCTGCCCTGCTCGAGCATGCCGACGGTACGCCGTACGGCGTCAGTGGTCAGGGTCTCGCCTTTCTCGATGAGTTCGAGCAGCTCGCTGAAGAGACGCTCGGCGAGGGCGTTGTCCGCGGGCGCGCCGGTGATGGTGATCTCGTTGCCCCGCACGTGGACGTCACTGTTGACCGAGCGTTCGACGAGGCGGAGGATCTCGTCGCCCGCGCCGAGCAGGTTCACCATGATCTTCTGGTCGGGAACCGTGATCCTGGTCTGCACCCGGGGCGGGCCGGGAGGTGGGGTGCCGGTCATAGGTCGGGCCGTCGGGCCCTACGCCACCTGCTCTCGATCTCTGCGCCGGGCCCTGCTGGCGCGGCGGACGTGACATCCATCGTATCGGTTCAACACCCGCCGCACCGCGCCCATTTCCCGTGGTCGAAGGTCAACTACCGGTCCGGAAGTCGTACCCGTCGAAGGTTTCCTGGTGACGGCTGAAGCGGTAGGTGGCCCAGTGCATCCGGACCACCGCGCCGCGCTCGTCGCGGGTCAACCGGAGCAGCTCGCCCACCTCCCGACCCGACACGGTGCGGAACACGTCCGGCCGGTCCGGCAGCGGCACGAACACCGCCGGCGGCTTGCCGGCGGGATCGTCCGCGCCCCGGGCCCGCAGCGTCCCGTCGTGCCAGGAGAAGACGTACTCGAAGCCCTCGCCCCACCAGCGGCCCAGCACGCCGCGCAGGTGCTCCGGGGCGGGCGGCCCGGGTCGCCACGGCTCGATCTCGGCCGGGTCGTGCTCGGCGGCGGCGGCGAGCAGCCGGTGCGGCAGCTCGAACACCTCCGTGCCGGTGCCCGAGGAGCCGAGCACCGCACAGCCCATCGCGCCGGCGGTGCCGTCCCCGCCGCGCCGGCCGTAGACGGCGGCCAGGAAACCGGGCATGGCCCCGTCGTGCCCCACGTGCATCACCCGTCCCCGCTGTGGCACCAGGATCAGCCCCAGCCCGAAGCCGGCGACCCAGAGCGTCTCGTCGGTGGTGGTGAGCGGCCAGCGCATCTCGTCCAGGGTGCTCGGGGCGAGCACCCGGCCGTCCGGGTCGAGCGCCGCCGGGTCGGCCAGGAAGGCCGCCCAGCGGGCCATGTCCGGGGCGGTGCTCCAGAGCTGCGCGGCCGGGGCCACCGCGCCGAAGTCGGCCGGCGGCTCCGGCCGGGCCTCGTCGGAGTACGCGTCGACCAGGAAACCGGTGGCCGCCCGCTCCCCCGGGTTCGGGCCGGTGGCGGTCAGTCCGAGCGGAGCGAGCACCCGGTCGGCGAGCACCTCGGCCCAGGTGCCGCCGCGCAGCCGGGCGGCCAGCTCCCCGAGGAGCGCCATGCCGAGGTTGGAGTAGTGGTAGCGCCGCCCCGTCGGCAGCACGCGTTCGACCCGGGCCAGGTCGGCGAGCAGCTCCGCGACGCCGGGCGCGCGCAGGGTGTCCCAGACGTCACCGTGCGGCTCCCGCTGCAGGCCCGCGGTGTGTGACAGCAGCCGGCGTACGGTCAGCTCGCCGTGCGCCGGCAGGTCGAGGTGCCGGCCGATCGGGTCGTCCAGGTCGATCAACCCGTCGTCCCGGCACTGCATGACCAGCACGGAGGTGAAGGTCTTGGTGACCGAACCGATCCGGAACACCGACTCCGGGTCGAGCGGGGTGTCGTTGCCGGTCCCGCCGGCCGTGCAGGTCCAGAGCGGCCGGTCGGCCCGGTGCAAAGCCACCGAGACCGCCGGGATCCGGCCCTGCGCCTGCGCCTGCCGCACCAGCCGGCCGAGCCGGTCATGCACTGTGATCATCAGGGCAGTCTAGGGACGCCCTCAGCGGCAGAGCATCGGGCCGAGCGGGGCCCCGCCGAGCAGGTGCGCGTGGGCATGGAAGACCTCCTGCCCGCCGTACGGTCCGGTGTTGAACATCAGCCGGAAGCCGTCGGCGGTCAGCCCCTCCTCCTCGGCCACCACGGCGGCGGTGGCCAGCACCTCACCGGCCAACCCCGGGTCCCCCTCGGCGAGGGTGGCCACGTCCGCGTAGTGCTCCTTCGGGATCACCAGCACGTGGACGGGCGCCTTGGGGTCGATGTCCCGGAAGGCGAGGGTGGTGGCGGTCTCCCGGACGATGGTGGCCGGGATCCCACCGGCGACGATCCGGCAGAACAGGCAGTCGGTTCCCATCGGGGCATGGTAAGTCGTCCCGATCGGATCGGGCATGATGTGCCGCGTGACTTCTCGGGCGGTTCTGGTGACGGGGGCCTCGCGCGGCATCGGACGCGCGGTGGCGCGGGCGTTCGCGGCGGGCGGGGACCGGGTGGCGATCCACCACCGGGACTCGGCGGAGCTGGCCGAGACGCTGCGGGCGGAACTGCCCGGCGACGGGCACGTGGTGGTCCGCGCCGACCTGGCCGACCCGGACGCGGTCCGGACCATGGTCGACACGGCCGCCGACCGGCTCGGCGGCCTGGACGTCCTGGTCAACAACGCCGGCGTGTTCGGGCCCGCCGACCCGCCGCACCCGGTCTTCGAGAGCACCTACGAGCAGTGGCGGCAGCGCTGGCGGGAGGTGCTGGACACCAACCTGTTCGGCGCCGCCAACGCCGCCTGGTGCGCCGCCCAGCACATGCGCGACCGGGGCGGCCGGATCATCAACGTCTCGTCGCGGGGCGCCTTCCGGGGCGAGCCGGCGAACCCGGCGTACGGGGCGAGCAAGGCGGGGATGAACGCCATGGCACAGTCACTCGCGGTGGCCCTCGCCCCGTACGGCATCGCGGTGGCCAGCGTGGCGCCCGGCTTCGTCGAGACGGACATGACCAACGAGCACCTCAAGAACCCCCGGGGCGACGCGATCCGGGCCCAGTCCCCGTTCCATCGGGTGGCCCGCCCCGAGGAGATCGCCGCCGCCGTGCACTGGCTGGCCAGCCCCGAGGCGGAATGGGCCGCCGGCACCATCGTCGACCTCAACGGCGCCTCCTACCTGCGCAGCTGACCCCGGCTCAGGCCGGCGCAGGCACCCGCCGATCGACCGAAGCCTGCCACTGCCGGACGAGACACAAGACCACAGAGCGGTATGCCTCAGAGGCGGGTCACCAGCGGGACAGGCGGGTGGCGAGGACGCTCAGCGCGGCGACGCCGGCGGTGGAGGTGCGCAGGACCGCGGGGCCGAGGCGGACGGGGCGGGCGCCGGCCTCGCGGAAGGCGGTCAGCTCGGCCGGGGCGATGCCGCCCTCGGGGCCGACCACCAGCACGATCTCGCCGGTTTCCGGCAGGTCCGCGGTGGTGAGGCGCTCCTCGGCCTCCTCGTGCAGCACGAACGCGGCGGCCGCCCCGGCGATCCGCCGAGCGACGGTGGTGGTGGACTCGTCGGGCGTCCCGGCCACCACCGGCAGCCACGCCCGGCGGGCCTGCTTGGCCGCCTCGCGGGCGGTGGCCGCCCACTTGTCCCGGGCCCGTACGCCCCGGTCGCCGCGCCACTGCGCCACCGAGCGGGACGCCGACCAGGGGACGATCTCGTCCACCCCGACCTCGGTCATCGCCTGCACGGCCAGCTCACCCCGGTCGCCCTTGGCGATGCCCTGCACCACGACGAGCCGGGGGACGGAGGCGTCGACGTACCCCCGGGTGGTGACCCGCAGGTCGAGGGTGCCCCGGCCGACGGCGGTGACCACCACCGCCGCCGTGCCGCCTCGGCCGTCGGCGAGCAGCAGCTCCTCGCCGACCCGCAGCCGCTGCACGGTGGCGGCGTGGTGCCCCTCCGGCCCGTCCAGCGTGAGCGTGTCGCCGGTGGGCAGCGCCTCGACCAGGAACAGCGGCGTCGACACCTCAGGCGTGCCCGTTGAAGGCGTCGCGCATCCGGGAGAAGAAGCCGCCCTGCTTGCTCAGCTCGGCAACCTCCTCGCCCCGGGTCTTGGCGAACTCGCGCAGCATCCGCTCCTGGTCGGGGTCGAGCTTGGTCGGGGTCCGCACGTCCAGGTGGACGTAGAGGTCACCGCGGCCGGTGCCGCGCAGGTGCGGTACGCCCCGGGCCCGCAGCCGCAGCGTGCTGCCGGGCTGGGTGCCCGGCTTGACGTCGACCGTCTCCTCGCTGTCCAGCGTCTTGATGGTCAGCCGGGTGCCGAGCGCGGCGGCGGTCATCGGCACGGTGACCCGGCAGTGCAGGTCGTCGCCCTTGCGCGAGTAGACGTCGTGCGGCCGCTCGTGGATCTCCACGTAGAGGTCGCCGGCGGTGCCGCCACCCGGGCCGACCTCGCCCTGCTGGGCGAGCCGGATCCGCATGCCGTCCTCGACGCCCGCCGGGATCTTGACGGTGAGCGAGCGACGGGTCCGCACCCGCCCGTCACCGGCGCAGGTCGGGCAGGGGTGCGGGATGGTGGTGCCGTAGCCCTGGCAGACCGTGCACGGCCGGGCGGAGACCACCTGGCCGAGGAAGGTCCGCTGCACCGACTGCACCTCGCCCCGGCCGCCGCACGCCTCGCAGGTGGCCAGGTGGGTGCCGGCGGCGGTGCCCGCGCCGGAGCAGGTGGTGCAGAGCACCGCCGTGTCCACGGTGATCGGCGCCTCGACGCCGAACGCGGTCTCGTTGAGGTCCAGCTCCAGCCGCAGGATCGCGTCGGCGCCCGGGCGGGTACGCGGCCGCGGGCCGCGCGAGCCACCGGCCGCGCCGCCGAAGAACGCGTCCATGATGTCCTGGAAGCCGACGAACGGGCCCGCTCCGCCCGGACCGCCCGGCCCGGCGCCCCCACCGCCCGGTGCGAGCGGGTCGCCGCCCAGGTCGACGATCTGCCGTTTCCGGTCGTCCGAGAGGACCTCGTACGCGGCGTTGATGTCCTTGAACTTCTCCTGTGCCTCCGGGTCCGGATTCACGTCCGGGTGGAACTGCCGCGCCAGTTTGCGGTAGGCGCGCTTGATCTCGTCGTCGGAGGCGTCCCGGCTCACGCCGAGAATGCCGTAGTAGTCCCTGGCCACTGCGTTCGGTGTCCTCGTGTTTCGTCTCGCGTTGCGCCGCGTCGGCCGCAGTTCGGCCGTCGGCCCTGACTGGTCAGTTCTGGGCCAGCAGTTCGCCCACGTAGCGTGCCACGGCCCGTACCGTGGCGATGGTGCCGGGGTAGTCCATCCGGGTCGGCCCGAGCACCCCGAGCCCACCCACGATGGTGTGGCCCGGGCCGTACCCGGTGCTCACCACCGAGGCGGCGCGCAGGTTGTCGATCTCGTTCTCGTCGCCGATCAGCACCCGGGTGGTGCTCGGCTCGGCCTCACCGATCAGCTTGAGCAGTACGACCTCCTCTTCGAGCGCCTCGAGGATCGGGCGCAGCGAGCCCTGGAAGTCGAGCAGGCCACCCCGGGTGAGGTTGGCCGTGCCGGCCAGCGCGATGCGCTCCTCGTGCCGCTCGACCAGGGTCTCCAGCAGCACGCTGGAGAGCGTGGCCATGGCCGGGCGCAGCTGTGGCGAGGACTCGTCGACCAGCGCCTGGACCAGCGGCGGGGTGTCCGACAGCGGGCTGCCGACCAGCTTCTCGTTGACCAGCCGGCGCAGGTCCGTGACGTCGTCGGCGGGGATCGGCCCGGGCATCTCCACCAGCCGCTGCTCGACCCGGCCGGTGTCGGCGATCATGACCACCATCAGCCGGGTGGTGGAGATCGGCACCAGCTCCAGGTGGCGCACCTTGGAGCGGGCCAGGCTGGGGTACTGCACCACGGCGACCTGGCGGGTGAGCTGGGCGAGCAGCCGGACCGTGCGGTGCACCACGTCGTCCAGGTCGACCGCGCCGACCAGGAAGCGCTCGATGGCCCGGCGCTCGGCGGGGCTGAGCGGCTTGACCCGGGAGAGCCGGTCGACGAAGAGGCGGTAGCCGCGGTCGGTGGGCACTCGGCCGGCGCTGGTGTGCGGCTGCCGGATGTAGCCCTCCTCCTCCAGCACCGCCATGTCGTTACGGACGGTCGCCGGGGAGACGCCCAGCTGGTGGCGCTCGACCAACGCCTTGCTCCCCACCGGCTCCTGCGTGGCGACGTAGTCCTCGACGATCGCGCGCAGCACGGCGAGCTTGCGGTCGTCGAGACCCATCTCCCCACCTCCTGACGCACCTCGACCCGCCGGGCGGGGCACCCGCCGGGCGTCTGGCACTCGACTGTAGCGAGTGCCAGTCTACGTCGGCGCGCCCACCGACGCGATGATCAGCGACGGACCTCCGGTGCGGCTCCGCGTACAGGTGCGCCAGAGCCGATCAGCCGGACATCGCAGCGGTGTCGCTCTGGTGCGCACTTGCGTACCGGACCTACCGTGACGTCCATGACTGAACCTCCTCGCCCTCCCGGAGCGGGGGACCCCGGCGCGCAGCCGCCGGAGGCGACCCCGCCGTCGGCCCCGTACGGCTCGTCGTCGGCGGACGAGCCCCCCACCGCACCACTGTCCGGGGCCCCGGGTGGGGCCGGCTATCCCCCGCCCGGTGACTATCCGCCGCCCTCCGGCGGCCAGCCGCCGTCGGGTGGCTATCCGCCCCCTGGTGGCTACCCCCCGCCCGGCGGCCAGCCGCCGCCCGGTGTCGGGTACCCGACCGGTGGCGCGTACGGGGCGCCCACCGGTTACGCCAACAACGAAGACAAGACCTGGGTCCTGGTCGCGCACTTCGGCGGCGCGGCCGGGATGTTCATCAGCGGCGGGGTGCTGGGCTGGCTGGCCCCGCTCGTCGCCATGCTGGCCCGGGGCAACCAGTCGCCGACCGTGCGCCAGCACGCGGTGGCGGCGCTCAACTTCCAGCTGCTCTGGTCGATCGTGGGCTTCGTCGGCTGGCTCCTGGCCTGCATCGCGATCGGCTTCGTCGCGGTCGGCGCGGCGGTCATCCTCGGTGTCGTCTTCGGCATCCTGGCCGGGGTGAAGGCCAACGAGGGGCAGTTCTACCGCTACCCGATGTCGATGAACCTGATCAAGTGACGCCGGCCCGGG
>NZ_JBJZOG010000066.1:0-35128 GCF_047200535.1 Micromonospora mangrovicola
TACGCCGGCCGCCTCTCGTGACCGCTGGCGAGACTCGGGCAAGGTGCATCGCGGCCGACGGGCCCGGCCCGGGTGCGATCGTTCCGCGACCTACCGGGGTCGGAAGCCAGCGCTGCCCCTCGTCACCCTTCACCGGCTGACGCACACGGGATGAGCCGCGCGGCGGCACCCGACGGGACAGGTTGGGCGCGCCCGTTGCCGGCCGGCACCCGCCAGAGCTGCCGTCTGTCTACTGTCTACCGGCTACCGGCTACCGGCTACCGGCTACCGGCCGAACCTGGGCATCGGGGTGCCCGGGCCACAGCGACGACCAGACGACCAGGCGCGGGTGCTCGGCGTGCAGGATCTGCGGCGGCTGCTCGTCGTCGAGTAGCCGCAGCCAGGGACGGGCCGGGTCGCGGTCGGGCGCGGTGAGCGCCTCGAAGACGATGGCCGGTGGGGGTGGTTGGCTGCGCGCGCGGGTTCCGGCTTCGAGCATGCCTCAGACTAGGGGCGAGCAGCATGTCGTGATGCAGGGTGCCCGCGTGGAACCCGCTGCCCGCCCCCGCTCCCGTTTCCCGATCTGGCACCGGGGTAGGAGAGAGCTACCCGGGACCGTCGTCGCGGCGGACCGGGGCTGGGTTCCGGGAACGGCGGCGAGGCTCGGGGAGTGTGTGGAGCATGCGGGTGCTGGCAGGCCGCTACCGGCTGGTCGAACAGGTCGGCCGGGGAGGTACGGCCGTGGTCTGGCGGGCCGTGGACCAGCTCCTCGACCGCACGGTGGCGGTCAAGCTGCTGCTGCCCGCCGAGACCGGGGACCGGCGGTGGCGGGACCTGGTCCGCACCGAGGCGCGGACGGCGGCGCGGCTGAACCATCCGCACGTCGCCGCCGTGTACGACTACGGGGAGACCCGGCTGGGCGGCGTCCGGCGGGTGCCGTACCTGGTGCTGGAGTTCGTCGCCGGCGAGTCGCTCGCCGGTCGACTGCGCCGGGACGGCGCGCTGGACTGGCGGACGGCGACCGCCATCTGCGCGGAGGTGGCCACCGGGACGGCCGCCATCCACGCCGCCGGCCTGGTGCACCGGGACGTCAAACCGGGCAACGTGCTGCTCTCCCCGGCCGGCGCGAAGCTGGTCGACCTGGGCGTCGCGCTGGCCGTCGGTTCGGACACGGTGAGCGGCCGGGGCGAGATCCGCGGCACCCCCTCCTACATGGCGCCGGAGCAGCTCCGTGGCGAGCTGGCCGTTCCCGCCAGCGACGTGTACGCACTCGGCCTGCTGCTCTCCGAGTGCCTCACCGGTGTCGCCCCACGGCCTCCACGAAACTACCTGCGCGACGACCTCGCGGAGCCGCTCAAGGTCGCCGGGCTCCCCGACGACCTCGACCGGGTGCGCCGCCGCTGCCTGGCACCGGAACCGGCCGACCGGCCGGACGCGCTCTCCGTGGCGCGGCTGCTGGGTGAGCTGGCCGGGTCCGAGCCGGTACGGCTGCGGCCGGCCGCCGAGGTGGGTCGACCCGCGACGCCGACGGTGCTCACGGCCGCCGTCCCGGGCGGCCGGGGCCGGACCCGCCCGACGCGGCACGCGGTGCTGGCCGGGGCGTTGCCGGTCGTCGTGGCCGGGGCGGTGGTCGCGGCCCAGCTGCCCGATCTCACCTCGACCGACGACGCGGCGGAAGGGGCGGCGCAGGCGTCGACGGCCCCGTCCGCCTGCACGGTCCGCTACTTTGCGCAGCGGGACACCGACGGCACCTTCCGGGCCGACGTCGCCGTCACGCTGACCGCCGACCCTCGGTCGAGCGCGGCGGTGCTGAGCTTCCGGCTGCCGGCGGGGCAACGACTGACCTCGCCCGCGAGCGGACGGCAGTCGGGGCGGCAGGTGCGCATCCCGCTCACCCTCGACGCGTCGGGCGCTGCGGCGGCGCGCCTGGGCGGCACGTACCGGAGTCGGGACGGCTCCTCGGCGGACGCCTTCACGGTGGCCGGCGTGCCCTGCCTGGAGTCGTCGACGCTGGTCACGGGCGCGGGCGCGGGGGCGGGCGGGCCGGGTACCGATCCGGCACCCCCGACGCCGGTGCGAACGACCAGGCGGGACCGCCCGACCCGGGCCGGCACGCCGGCGGGTACGTCAGAGAACACGCCCGCTGGATCGGCCCCGACACCCGCGGGCCCGACGACGCCCGGCAGCGTCAGCCCGAGCGCTTCCGCGCCGGAACCGTCCGCCACCGTCGAGCCTTCCGCGACGGCGCCGTCGCCGACGGCGGAACCGGCGTCACCCACCACGTCACCGGACGCGGAGAGCCCGGCTCCGACCACCACCACCGGGCAGTCCTCCCCCGCCCAGCCGGACGCCGACGAGCCGACCGGCACGCCGACGCCGAACGCCGGTACCTGAGGTCCGGTCACTTCCTCCGGGCCCGGGCGGTGGCCCGCGCGTTGGCCTTCTGGATGGCCCGGACCAGGTCGTCCTTCCCCAGGCCCTGCGGGTTGTCGATCCCGACCCGGCGGGCCACGTCGTCGAGGTGCCGCTTGCTGGCGTTGGCGTCCACGCCCTGCGCCGTGGGACGTTCCCGGTCCAGCGAGGCGGGCGCGCCCTGCGCGGCCTGCGCATCGGAGGGCCCCGCGTGCTCCTTCGGCTCCCAGTGGTCGCCCACCTTCTCGTGGGTGTGCTTCAACGACGCGTACGCGGTGCGGTGCGCCCGCTCCCCGTCGCCGTAGGTCTCCTCGGCCGACTCCAGCGTCTTCTTGTACGTCCGAACCGCCTTGTCGTCGGAGCGCGCGACGGTCGACGGCACCTCGTCGCGCATCTCCTCGGCCTCCTCGTGCTTGTCCGGCACGGCATCCTCCCGGTCGTGGCCCGCGCGTCCTCGGCGCCCGGGTCGGCGCGGGCGGCGGCACCCGCCGGACCGCCCGACGCTCCGCCTCGCCCCTGCCGCCCGCCCTGCTCCTCGCGACGGTCCGCCTACCCGGGACAGGGTCCGCCACACCCGCCGGTATCCGGTTCCGGCGTCAGCCGTTGCAGCAGGAGCAGGGCCACGTCGTCGCGCGGCGGTCCCCCGGCGTGCCGGCGCACCGCCTCCCACACCGCGTCGAGGGCCTCCTCGGGGGAGTCCGCCGACAGTGCGCGGGCCAGCCGCTGCACCGGGAAGAAACGGCCCGCCGCGTCACGCGCCTCGATCATCCCGTCGGTGTACAGCAGCAGCCGGTCCCCCGGATCCCACCGGTGGGTGTCCGGCCGCCCACGGTCCCCGCCCAGCCCCAGGGGACGCTTCGGCGTCCCGGTGCCGAGCGGAACCAGCGAACCGCCGGCGCGGCACAGCAGCGGCCGGGGGTGACCACAGCTCATCACGCGGAGGCGGGGACCGCGGATCTCCAGCAGGACCGCGGTGACGAAGGTGACCCCGTGGGTGGACGCCGGTTCCCGGGCCACCAGAGCGTCGAGGTCCGCCGCCACCTCTTCGAGCCGGGTACGCACGATCGCGGACTGCCGGAAGGCGCCGATCACCGCCGCCGCGAGCTGGACGGCCGGCAGTCCCTTGCCGCAGACGTCCCCGATGATGATCCGGAGCCGGTCGGGACCCGGGACCACCTCGTAGAG
The DNA here is from genome assembly GCF_047200535.1 of Micromonospora mangrovicola. NCBI lineage: Bacteria > Bacillati > Actinomycetota > Actinomycetes > Micromonosporales > Micromonosporaceae > Micromonospora > Micromonospora mangrovicola. Next base: position 3,577 of record NZ_JBJZOG010000066.1, read on the forward strand.
GTCACCTCCCACCCCGGCCTCCTGGTACGCCGAGACGTACCGGGCACGCAGGGTCACTCCGCCGACCCGTTCCGGGACGTCCCGCAGGATGGCCCGCTGGGTGACCCGCACGATCTCGGTCATCCGGCGGATCCGCTCCTCGCGGCCGGTACGGGCCCGGGCGACGTACATGGCCGCGATGCTGACCGCGATCACCACCGCGACCCGGAGGAGATGGTCCAGGCTGCCCAGTGTCTGGCTCGGCAGCCCGGCGACGACCGCCGCGAGCGTCGCCGTCGCGGCGGCCGCGGCGGTGCGGCGCGGCGTGTCCACGGCGGCCGCCAGCAGCGGGGCCAGCGCCAGGAAGCCGATCAGCACCGCGTGCGCGGCGGCCGCCAGGTCGACCAGCAGCACCAGCGCGATGAACGCCAGCGCCGCGGGCAGGCCGAGCCAGTTGCGGGCCGCCCCGTCGGCGGCCGGCCGCGGGCGGGTGCGCTCAGCCATCGGCGGGAGCCCCGGACGGCAGCCGGTCCGCCTCCCCGGCGTCGGGCGCCGCGGTACGGAGGTCCAGGGCGTCCCGGAGGGCGGCGATCTCCGCGCGCAGCGCCGCCACGTCGGCGGCCGTCGCCGGCTCGGGCCGGTTCCGGTCGCCGACCCGCTCGACGATCCAGGTGGCCAGGGACCCGGTCACGAAACCGATGAGGCCGATGCCCCCGATCATGAGGCCGAGGGCGACGAGCCGGCCGGCGGAGGTGATCGGATAGTGGTCTCCGTAGCCGACGGTTGTGATGGTCACCGCGGCCCACCAGAGCGCGTCGTCGAACGAGGTGATCGTGGCGTCGGGCACTCCCCGTTCCGCGTCGAGCACGGCCAGGGCGGCCACCACCACGAGCAGCACGGTGGTGGCGCCCACGTACAGCGCGAGCCGGCCCCGGGCCCAGGTGGCCGTGCGCCGGCTCAGGGTGAGCACGACGGTGACCAACCGGAGGGCGCGCAGCGGCCGCAGGAACGGCAGGACCAGCACCGCCAGGTCGAACAGGTGGGTACGCAGGAACCGCGGCCGGTCCGCCGCCAGGGCCAGCCGGGCCAGCAAATCGACCCAGAAGAGCAGCCAGGTCCCCACGGCGGTCGCCTCGCAGGCGACCCGCAAGCGGGGCGCGAGGTCGGGGTCGAGGATGGGCACCGCGTAGGCGATCAGAAAGACCAGCGACAGCAGGGTCAGGGGGACCCCCGTCAGCTGCTCCCACCGGTCGAGTCGCTCCTGCCGAGCCTCGCTGCGCCCGCTGGTCGCCATCCGCCCCACCTTCTACTGCATCCGTGCAATCATTGCCCAGTGGAACTGTACGTGCCGGACGGCACCTCCTCGACCGACCGGGAGTCGGCCCTCGTGGACGCCATCTCCGCGCTGAGCCGCGTGCTGGTCGGCGTCACCGCACGTACGCTGGCCGGTCTCGATGTCGAGGTGACCCTGCCGCAGTACCGGACGCTGGTCCTGCTGGCCTCCCGGGGACCGCTGCGCACCGTCGACCTCGCCGCGGCGCTCGACGTGCACCCGTCCACGGTGACCCGGACGTGTGACCGGCTGGTACGTCGCGGCCTGGTGGGCCGGCACCAGGGCACCGTGGACCGGCGGGTCGTCTGGCTGGGCCTCACCGAGGAGGGCCGCGACCTGGTGGGCACCGTCATGCGTCGACGCGGCGAGCACGTCCTGGACCTGGTACGCGCGGCCGGCGTCACGGCCGACGACGCCACCCTCGAGCTGATCGACGTGCTGGTGACCGCGTCGGGTGAGCCGACCGAGCAGGAGTGGTGGCGGCACTGGGACCGGTGCGGTGACGTCGAGAACGCCCGGGCGGCCGGCGGGTCCTGACCCGCGCATCCGCGCGTCTCCGGGTGGTCCGGACACCGGTCCGCACCGGTTGGACGCCTGGTCCAGCTAGGCTCCGGCAGGGTGAGGCGTGGTGGTTTCCCGCGGCGGGCCCGGGTGGACGACGCCCGGCTCCACGGTCTCGCGCGCCGGCTGGACAAGCCGATGGGCGTTCTCGGGCTCCTCTTCCTGCTCTTGGTGCTCACCCGGGCGTTCGTCCACGACGAGCCGCTCAGCACCGTGCTGACGGTGGCCAGCTGGGTGCTGTGGGCGGTGTTCGTGGTCGAGTTCGGGCTGCGTGCCTGGCTCGCCCGGCACTGCGCCGGCGAGTTCTGGCGGCGCCACTGGTGGCAGCTGATCTTCCTGGCCGTGCCCTTCCTGCGGTTCGCCCGGGCCGCCGGCGCGCTGCGGGCCACCCGGGGCGGGGGCGTCATCGCGGCGGCCGTCCGGGGGTCCCGGTCGGCGGGCCGGCTGCTCAGCGACAGGCTGGCCTGGCTCGCGGTGATCACCGTGACCGTGATCCTCGCCGCCGGGCAACTGCTGGTGGTCACCGGCTCCTACCCCAGCCTCGGGCGGGCGCTGCACGACGTCGCGTTCACCACGATCACCGGTGAGCCGCTCCCCGCCACCGACGCGTTCGCGCAGGTCATGGAGCTGTTCCTGGCCGGATACTCGGTGGTGATCGTCGGCACTCTCGCCGGCGCGGTCGGCGCCTTTTTCCTCAGCCGGGAACGCGCCGGGCGCGAGCGTCCCGAGGAGTGACGCCCGCCTCCCACGGTGAAATCCCCACCCGCCCCGACTAGGGTGATCATTGGTGTGCCGGGAAGTCTGGTCGGCGACTGACCTGTCGCGCCCCGACCCCGAGGAGCCGCCGTGCGAGCCCGAGACCTGGCCGTCCCCCTCCCCACCATCGCCGTCGACGCGCCGGTGCTGGAAGCGGCCCGGGTGCTGGCGGGCCAGAACCTGCCAGGGCTGATCGTGGTCGACGGCCGTGGGCGTCCGGTCACCGTCCTGGCCGGTACGCAGGTGCTGCGCCTGGTGATCCCCGGCTACTGCCGGGAGGACCCGACGCTGGCCCGGATGATCGACGAGCCGTCGGCGGACCTGTTCCTCCGGGGCGCCGAGGGCCGTACCGTGGCCGACCTGCTGCCGAAGGAGCATCCGGAACCGCCGGTGGTCGAACCCCAGGCGACGGTCCTGGAGGTCGCCGCCGTGATGGCGCAGAAGCGCACCCCGCTCGTGGCGGTGGCGGAACCCAACGGCCCCATGATCGGCGGCATCACCCTGGACGCCCTGCTCGACCGGATGCTGGCCCGATGACCGCCGTCGCCTGGGCGGCGGTGGCCGTCTTCACCGTCGCGTACGTGCTGATCGCCACCGAGAAGATCCATCGGGTGGCGGCCGCACTGGGCGGTGCGGCGGTGATGTTCCTGATCGGCGCCACGGACACCGCCCACGCGTTCTTCTCCGAAGAGGCCGGCGTCGACTGGAACGTGATCTTCCTGCTGGTCGGCATGATGCTCATCGTCTCCGTGCTGAAACGCACCGGCGGGTTCGAGTACGTCGCCGTGTGGGCGTCCAAGCGGGCCCGGGGCCGGCCGTACCGGGTGATGGTGATCCTGGTCCTGATCACCGCGGTCGCCTCGGCGGCGCTGGACAACGTCACCACCGTCCTGCTCATCGCCCCGGTGACCTTCCTGGTCTGCGAGCGCCTCGGCGTACCGGCGGCCCCGTTCCTCATCGCCGAGGCCCTGGCCTCGAACATCGGGGGCACGTCCACCCTGGTGGGTGACCCGCCCAACATCATCATCGGGAGCCGGGGCGGCCTGTCCTACAACGATTTCCTGGTCCACCTCGCCCCGTTGATCGTGCTGCTGCTGGTGGTCTTCCTCGGCCTGTGCCGGGTGCTGTTCCGCGACGCCTTCCGCTACGACCCCGCCCGGGCCGAGCAGATCAGCGCCCTGCACGAGGGCGACGCCATCCGCGACCGGCGGCTGCTCGGCATCGGGCTGGCCGTGCTCGGCGCGGTGACCGCCGCGTTCGTCCTGCACACCACGCTGCACCTGGAACCGGCCGTGGTCGCCCTGCTCGGCGGCCTGCTGCTGCTCGCGCTCTCCCGGCTGGACGCCGGGGAGATCAGCCGGGACGTGGAGTGGCCCACCCTGGTCTTCTTCGCCGGCCTGTTCATCATGGTCGGCGCCCTGGTCAACACCGGCGTGGTCGAGCAGATCTCCCGTGCCGCGATCGGGGCCACCGAGGGCCGGCTGCTGCCCGCCTCGATGGTGCTGCTGTGGGGATCGGCAGCCCTGTCCGGGATCGTGGACAACATCCCGTACGTCGCGACCATGAGCCCGGTCGTCGCCGACCTGGTGCACGCGCAGGGCAACGCCGGTCAGCCGCGGGTGCTGTGGTGGGCCCTGGCACTCGGCGCGGACCTCGGTGGCAACGCCACCGCCGTCGGCGCCTCGGCCAACGTCGTGGTCCTCGGCCTGGCCGAACGGGCCGGCCAGCGGATCACCTTCTGGCAGTTCACCCGCTACGGCATCCTGGTCACCCTGGTCACCGTCGGGCTGGCCGTGCCGTACCTCTGGCTGCGCTACTTCGTGCTCGCCTGAGCGTCCGCGGACCCGCCCTCGGCCTCTTCCCCGGCGGGGGCGGCGTCCCCGGACGCCCGGTCGGGTCGCTGCCCGGGCGCCGGCACCGTACGCCGGACCCGGCGCAGGACGCCGTGCCAGTTCGGGGTCTCCCGCGTGTCGTCGAACGCCCGCGCGACCACGACGTCGGTCGAGGAGTGCGCCAGGATCGAGATGACGATGGTCAGCGCGACGAGGTGGAACACCTCGTCGGCGGCGACGATGCCGGACTCGAGCACCAGCAGCCCGTAGACCACCGAGGCGAAGCCCTTCGGGCCGAACCACATGGCGGCCGCCTGCTCCCGCAGGCTCAGGCCGGAGCGCAGGAACGACACCCACAGCGCCACCGGCCGGGCGAGAACGATGGCCAGCACCGCGAACACCCACCCGGTCCAGTGGATCTCCCCGAGGAACTGCGGTGAGATCAGCGCCCCGAACACCAGCAGGGCGGCCAGCTTGAGCAGTTCGGCGACGTTCTCCCCGAAGTGTTCGAACGCCGCCCGCTCCCGCGGCCCGAAGGTGGCCACCGTGATACCGGCGGCGAACGCGGCGAGGAACAGGTTGCCGTGGGTGGCCTTGCCGAGCGCCAGCACCAGCAGTCCGATGGCCACGCCGTTCAACGGCGCGTACGCCGCCGACGCGGCGAAGAACCGGGTCCGCTCCAGGGCGATGGCCGCCAGCGGCACCAGCACCCCGACCGCCAACCCGATGGCCAGTTCAGCGCTCAGCTCCCCCAGGTGCAGGTCGTCCGATCCGGCCGCGACCGCCAGCAGCACCACCACGAACGGCAACGCCAGCCCGTCGTTGACGCCGGACTCGACGTTGAGCAGGTGCCGCAACCGCGCCGGCACCTTGTCGTTGCCGACCAGCGCGGCGGCGAACACCGGGTCCGTCGGCGCCAGGATCGCGCCGATCAGCAGCGCCTCCGCCCAGCCGAGCCCGGCCACGTAGTGCGCCAGCACGGCGGTGACCAGCAGCGTCAGCGGCAGCCCCCAGCCCAACGCGCGACCGGGCAGCCGCCATGCGCTGCGCAGGTCCGCCCAGCCGACCCGCATGCCGTCGGTGAACAGCACCGCGAACAGGGCAAGCTCGGCCAGCTGCGCGACGATGGGCGAGTCGGCGTGCAGGTGCAGGACGCCGGTGGTGCCCTCGCCGAGGACGAATCCGGCGGCCAGGAACAGCGCCGCCGTGGACAGGATCGTGCGATGCGCGAGCGCCGACAGCAGCACGGCGGCGAGCAGAACGGCGGCGAAGCAGAGCAGCAGCACGGTTGGCCCTCCAGGGAGCACGACGGTTGACGGTGCCGACCAGACTTCCCGGCGCTCCATGGATCGCGTTGATCATAGCGGCACCCCGAAACGGCGACCGCGGGCGATCGCCGAGCCGGTCCTTCCCCCACGTTGACTGGGCACAGTACGGTGACCCGTGGTGTGCCGGGAAGCCTGGTCGGCAGTCGCGAACCGCCGTCGACCGGAGGCATCCCCGTGGCCACACCCGCCATCAGCACCCGACGCCTGACCAAACGTTACGGCAGGCTGCTCGCCCTCGACGACCTCGACCTGACGGTCACGGCCGGCGAGGTGTTCGGTTTCCTCGGACCGAACGGCGCCGGCAAGTCCACCACCATCCGGCTGCTGCTCGGTTTGGCCCGGCCCAGCGCCGGGCACGCCCGGATCTTCGACGTCGACGCCGCCGACGTCGCCGCCGCGCACCGGCTGGTGGCGTACGTGCCCGCCGACGTGGCGCTCTGGCCGCAGCTGACCGGCGCGGAGATCCTCGAACTGCTCGCCGCAACCGGTCCCGGGGTCGACCGCGCCTACCGCGCTGACCTGGTCGACCGGTTCGACCTGGACCTGTCCAGGCCGGCGCGGACCTACTCGACCGGCAACCGGCAGAAGGTGGCCCTGGTGGCCGCGTTCGCCACCCGCGCACCCCTGCTCGTGCTTGACGAGCCGACCAGCGGCCTGGACCCTCTGATGGAACTCCAGTTCCGCCGCGCCGTCGCCGAGGCGAGGGACAACGGGCAGACGGTGTTCCTCTGCTCGCACCAGTTGGCCGAGGTGGAGGCGACCTGCAACCGGGTGGCGATCCTGCGGGCGGGACGGTTGGTGGATGTGGCGACCGTTCCGGAGCTGCGCCGCCTGCACCGCAGCGAGGTGACCGCCAGCTTCACCGGCCCCGCACCCGACCTGGCCGGCGTGCCCGGCATCGAACTGCTGGACCAGGCGGACGGGACTCTGCGCCTCACCCTGTCCGGACCGCCCGCCGCGGCGCTGCGCGCCCTCGCCGGCAGCGAGGTCACCGCGCTCACCGTACGCGAGCCGAGCCTGGAGGAGATCTTCCTCGACTACTACGGCGAGGGGGACCGGTGACCCGGCCCGGCGGCCACGCCGTCGCCCGCCTCGCGGTCCGGCAGGTCCGCCGGCCGGCACTCGTCGTGACGGCGGTCACGGTCGGCATGTCCAGCCTCGTCGTCACCACGTACGAGCGGACCGTGGGCGAGGGGCCGGGCGCGGCGGCGCTGGCCACTCTCGCCCGCAACTCGGCGATCCGGACGCTCTTCGGGGAACCCGTCGCGCTGGACACCGCCGGCGGGTTCACCGTCTGGCGGACCGGCACCGTCCTCGCCGTCCTGCTGACCACCTGGGCGGTGCTGGCGACCACCCGGGTCACCCGGGGCGAGGAGGAGGCCGGCCGCTGGGACCTGCTGCTCGCCGGCCGGCTGACCCCGGTCGCGGTGCTCGTCCGGCACCTGGTGGTGCTGACCTCGGCGCTGGTGCTTACCGGGGTGCTGCTGGCAGGGGCGCTCGCGGTGGCCGGCGCGCCCGGGTCCGGAGCGTTGCTGCACGCCGCCGGCCTGACGTCGGCCGGTCTGCTCGCGGTCGCGGTCGCGGCGTGCGCCGCGCAGGTGTTCCCCACCCGCGCCGGCGCCGCCGGGGCCGCACTGGCCCTCCTCGGCGCGAGCCTGCTGGCGCGCATGGTCGGCGACGGCGTGCCCCGCCTGGGCTGGCTGCGGTGGCTCCCCCCGTACGGTCCGCTCGCACTGACCCGCCCCTACCGGGGTGACCACTGGGCGCCGCTGCTCGTTCCCGTCGTGGCCACGATCCTGCTGACCTGGACCGCGCTCGCCCTGTCCAGCCGCCGGGACCTCCGGGACGGCCTGCTGCGTCCGCCGCGCGGCCGGCCACCCCGCCGGTGGCTGCTCGGCTCGGTCGAGACCTTCGCCCTTCGGCGCATGCTGCGGCCCCTCGCCGGCTGGTCGGTGGGGATCGGCGCGTATTTCCTGCTGATCGGCCTGCTTGCGGAGTCCCTGACCGGCTTCCTCGCCGACAACCCCCGCTTCGCCGACCTCGCCGGAGAGGCCGGCTTCGGCGGGCTCGGCACCGTCCGCGGCTATGCGGCCACCCTGTTCGCTCTGCTCGCCGTCCCGATCGGGGCCTTCGCCGCCGCCCGCCTCGCCGCGTTCGCCGCCGCGGAGGTCGCCGGTCGGCTGACGCTGCTGCAGGCCGGGCCGGTCACCCGGGTGCGGCTGCTCGCGGCCGAGTTGCTCACCACCGTGGCGGGCGCGGCGTTCCTCGCCGCCCTGGCCGCGGTCGCGACGTGGCTCGGCACGTCCCTGGTCGACGCCGATCTGCCGGTGGCGGCCGCGCTGGCCGGCGTCGCCAACGTGCTGCCGGTCGCCCTGCTCGGCGTCGGGGCCGCCGCTCTCGCGCTCGGCGTGGCGCCCCGGGCGGTGGCCGCGGTCGGCATGATCCCCACCGCTGGTGGCTTCCTGCTCAAGGTGACCGCCGACAGCGTGCAGGCGCCCGCCTGGGTCGGCTGGCCGTCGCCGTACGCGCACCTCGCCCTCGTGCCCGGCGCGGTGCCGAATTGGACGGCGACGGCGGTCATGCTGGCCGTCGCGATGGCTGCGGCGGGGGTGGGCGCCTGGGCGTACTCCCGGCGGGACATGCGGCTCTGACCGCCGGCGGTCGGCGGTGTCAGGTCGTCGTGGTCCGATCGGTGAGCCAGTGGCTCAGCGTCGTGGCCAGCCGGACGGGCTGGTCGAGCTGGACCAGGTGACCTGCTCCGTCGATCAGTTTGAGTTGAGCGCCCGGGATGAGTTCCGCGAGTCGGTGCGCCCGGTCGACCGGGATCCAGGTGTCGGTCCTGCCCCAGACCACCAGGACCGGCAGGTCGAGGCGCGGATAGAGCCCCTCGATCTCGTCCGTGTAGGTCTGGTCCGCCTGGGCGATCTGCCGGTAGAACGCGGCCTGCCCCTCGGCACCGAGCCAAGGAGAGACGAGCGCCTGCATCTGGCCGGGCGTCGGGCCGAGGTGACCGGCTCCGGCGATGTAGGCCCGGAGAGCTCCTTCGTGCACGGCGGCCGGCAGCGCGCTGAAGGCTTCGGCGTTGTCGCGCACGAGCCGGAAGAAGTCCGATCCCCACGGTGCCAGCGCCACCACGTCGACCAGCGCCAGCGACGCGAACGCGGCGCCGTGCAGGAGATGGGCCCGCAGGGCGACGGCACCGCCGTAGTCGTGGGCCACGACATGTGGGGACCGCAGCTCCCAGTACGCGAGGAGGTCGGTCAGCAACTCACCCTGGACGTCCAGTGACACCCGGTGGTCCGGCGATTTCGAGGACCGCCCGTAACCGGGCATGTCCCAGAGGTGGACCGTGAAGCGGTCGCTGAGCGCCTCGGCGTAGGGGCTCCACAGCTGCGCGGACCACGGGGTGCCGTGACAGAAGACGACGTCGGGTCCGGAACCCGCCCGACACCACCGAACCCTACGGCCACGCCACTCGAACTCTTCCGTCAGTTCCATCCGGGCAAGACTGCCAGAGCCGCTCGTCCGACACCGGCATGCACCGCCCGCCCGCTCTCCGTGAGCGGGTGGACGCACCGGGTGGCGGATCTTCGGGGGCGGCGGCCCGGCCCGGCGGACGAGGCCGCGGCCAACCGAGCCGCACACCACGTGACCTGCGTCGCAGCATCGATTTCCGGTCATCGGCGGGAACTGTCACCAGCCGCGGAGCGACTACCGGTACATGGGGTGTGAACAGTGGCACGAGGCCCTCTCCGCCCGGTTGGACGGGGAGGAGACCACCGCGGAACGGGCTGCGGTCGAGGCCCACCTGAGCAGCTGCGCCGACTGTCGGCGCTGGTACGACCGGGCGGCCGCGGTGAACCGGCGGGTTCGGCTGTCCGTCGCGCCCACCGCGGACGATCTCGCCGGACGGGTCCTCGCCGCGCTGCCCACGCCGGCGCGTCCCCGCCGTGGGCGGCAGGCGCTCGGCCTTCGTACGCTGCTGGGGCTGGTCGGGACACTGCAACTTGGGCTCGGCCTGGCACAGGTCGGGCGGGGCCCGGCCGCCGGGCACGACCATTCCGCGGTCCTCACCACGGGGCACCTGTGGCACGAGTCGGCGGCGTGGAACGTGGCCGTCGGCGCCGGGTTCCTGTTCGTGGCGGCCCGCCGCACGCCGTCGACCGGGCTGGTGCCGACGTTGAACGCGTTCGTCGGCACGCTGCTGCTGCTGTCGGTCGACGACCTGCTGGCCGGGCTTGTCCAGCCGGCCCGCCTGGTCAGCCACGGTTTCCTGCTCGCCGGGTACGCGATCGTGGTCGCGCTGGCCCGGTCGGGACGGCGGCCGGACGACCCGACGGCGCGGCACGGGGGCGCTCGGGCCGGCTGGCGGCTGGTCACCGACGAGTCGCCCGACCTGGCTCCCGCCGAGCTTCGGCTGGTGCCGCCGCATCCGGGCTCGGTGCGGGTCTCGAACCGGCACGCGGCCTGACCGCTCCGACCCTCAGCAGGCATGGTGACATTTGCCACTTTTCGCCCCGGAACTTTCCAGCTGCCCCGACCGACCGTTCAGATGGCCCAGCTGCCAGCTCCTCGTTGAAGGGATCGCCCATGTCCAGCACCGCCGTGGCGGAGCGTCGCCGCCCGGCCGCCGCCCACCGCCGCAGTCCGGGTGGTCGGCATCGCCGGCTGGGGCTCGCGGCCGTGGCTGCCCTGGTCGCCTCGATGATCCTGCTCCTGCCGAGCGCCCCGGCCGCCGCCCACAACAGCCTGCTGTCGACCAGCCCGGCCCAGGACGCCCGGCTCACCAGCGCGCCGACGGAGGTAACACTCGGCTTCCTGGAGGCGCTGAAGCCGACCTTCACCACCATCGTGCTCAGCGAGGGCGACACCAAGGTGCCCACCGGGAAACCCGTGATCGCCGGCCCGAAGGTCACCCTCCCGCTCACCGGCACGCTGCCGAACGGCACGTACACCGTCGCCTACCGGGTCGTCTCCGCCGACGGCCACCCGGTCCAGGGGTCGTACCGGTTCACCGTCGCCGACCCCGACCAGGTGGCGACGCCCGACCCGGTGGCGGCGACGGCCACGCCGGCCGCCGCCGCCCCGTCGCCGTCCGCGGCGGCCGCGTCGGCGCACGGGTCCGCCGACGACACCGGGCGTACCGTGTCCCTGATCGCCGGTGGCGCGCTGGCCGTGCTCGCCGTGGGCGCGCTGGTGGCCCTCCGGCGTCGTCGCCCGCACAACTGACCACCGGCGGTGGCTGACCCGCCGACCGCGCCGCCCACCGCCCACCCGTCCGACAACAAGGTTGCACCGTGCCGGAAACCGAAGAAGTGCCCCGATCCTCCGTGCGTTCCCCGGGCAGCACCGCCGCCGCGACAGCGGCCGGGGGTGCCGGGCCGGTGACCCGGGCCCCGGGCGACCGACCCCGGCGCACCGGCCCGGCACCCGCCGGCGCCGGCCGGGCCATGGCCGTGGTGTCGGTGGTCGCCGCTGCGGCCGTGCTGGTGCTCGCCCTTCGCGTCGGCGGCGCGCTCGAGGCGGCGATTCCCGGGCTGCCCGATCCCGGCGTGGTCACGACCTGGGCGTTGCCGTTGGTGCGGCTGCTGGCCGACGGCCTGGGCATTCTCACCGTCGGGCTGTTGGTGACCGCCGCCTTCCTACTGCCGGGCGACGGGCCGTCGGTGTCCGCGTACGGTTACCTGCTGCGCCGCCGGGCGGGTCTCGTCGCCGCGGGTTGGACGCTCAGCACGCTGGCCCTCATCGTGCTGACCGTCTCCGACCTGCTCGGCGTCCCCCTGGCCCGGCTGGGCCTGCCGACCGTCGTCAGCTACGCCACCTCGATCTCCCAGGGGCAGGCGCTGCTGATCCAGGCCCTCCTCGCGGCCGTGGCCGCGGTCCTGTCCCGGACCGGGGTGTCCCGCGGCAGCGCCGCCCTCGCCGCCGCGCTCGCCACGGCGGCGGTGGTGCCACCCGCGTTCACCGGCCACGCCGCGGGGGCGGGCAACCACCAGATCGCGGTCAGCAGTCTCACCCTGCACGTCCTCGGCGCCGCGCTGTGGGCGGGCGGCCTGGCCGCGCTGTTGATGGTCCGTCGCGCTCGGGCGTTCGCCGACGTCGCCGCCCGGTACAGCCGGCTCGCCCTGGCCTGTTTCGCCGCCGTCACGGTCAGCGGCGCGGCCAACGCCGCCGTCCGCCTCGGCACGCCCGCGCAGCTCTGGCAGTCCCGCTACGGCTGGCTCGTCGTCGGCAAGCTCGTGGCGCTGCTGATCCTCGGCGCGATGGGCGCCGTGCACCGGCAACGCACTCTCCCCCGGTTGCGGGCCGGCCGGCGCGGGGCGTTCAGCCGGCTCGCCGCCGGCGAGCTGGTCGTCTTCGCCGCCGCCGTCGGGCTGGCGGTCGCGCTGTCCCGCAGCCCCACCCCCGTCCCCGCCGATCCCGGCGTGGACGCCGACCCGCTGGCCGCGCTGCTCGGCTTTCCGATGCCCGCCGCCCCCACCCCGGGCAACCTGCTCGGCCAGCCCCTGCCCGACCTGCTCTTCCTGACCGCCAGTGCGGCGGGAGCCGCCGGCTACCTCGCCGGCGTGCGGCGGCTGCGCCGGGCCGGGCATTCCTGGCCGGTCGCCCGCACGGTGAGCTGGCTCGCGGGCATCCTGGTCTTCGCCGCGGCCACCGGCCTCGGCTTCGCCCGCTATGCGTACGTGCTGTTCAGCGCCCACATGGCACAGCACATGGTGCTGTCGATGCTGGTGCCGATCCTGCTGGTCGGCGGCGCTCCCGTCACCCTCGCCCTGCGCGCGCTGCGCCGGCCCGCCGACCCACAGGTACGCGGGACCCGCCAGTGGCTGCTACTCGCCCTGCACAGCCCGGTCACCAAGCTGCTCACCCACCCGCTGGTCGCGCTGGGCATCTACACCGGCAGCCTCTTCGGCCTGTACTTCAGCGACCTGCTCGGCACGCTGATGCGCTCCCACCTGGGCCACGTGGCGATGATCGTGCACTTCGTGGTCTCCGGGTACCTGCTGTTCTGGGTGCTCATCGGGATCGACCCAGGTCGACCGCGGGTGCCCCACCCCATCCTGGTGCTCCTGCATCTCGCGGCGATGATGGCGCACGGCTTCTTCGGCCTCGCGCTCATGCAGACCACCATCGTCATCGCCCCCGACTGGTACACCAGCGTCCACCCCGACTGGGCATCGTCGCTGCTGGACGATCAAAAGCTGGGCGCCGGCATCGCCTGGGCGTTCGGGGAGCTCCCGGCCGCCGTCGTCATGGTCCTCCTGGTCCGCCAGTGGATCCGCGCCGACCAGCGGGAGCAGCGCCGCGTCGACCGGGCGGCCGACCGCGCCGAGGCCACCGGCGAGGAGGACGACCTGGCCCGGTACAACGCCTTCCTGGCCGCCGCGGCGCAGCAGTCGGAGCGGGGCCCCGGAGGTCAGCCGCCGTCCCGGTAACCCCCGCCCGGCAGCGCGTACCGGGCAGGTGGGCCGGCAGCGACGGGTTCAGTGGCCGTTCTCGTCGCCCGCCTGCGCCACCCGCGCCGCGAGCAGCTCGTACAGCATGTCGTGCACCGGCGTCGGCACGCCCGCACCGGCGGCGAGCCGGACCACCGCGCCGGTCCACGCGTCGAGCTCGGAGGGGCGGCCGGCCATGATGTCGCGCTGCAGCGAGGAGCGGCCCGTCGGGGGCTGCTCGTCCACGAAGGCCAGGGTGCGCCGCACGACGTCGTCCGGCAGCCGGACCCCCCGGGCCGCCGCCAGGTCGCCGACCTCACCCATCAGGGCGCCCAGCAACGTGCGGGTCCCGGGCCGGGACCGCAGCACGCCGAGGGTGGCGTCCGTCGCGGCACCGAGTGCGCCGAAGGGCTCCACGAAGAGGAACTTCGACCACAACTCGGTCCAGATGTCGGCCGGCACGATCGCTTCCACGCCCGCGTCGACGAGCGCGACGCGCAGCCGCTCCACCCGGGGGGTGACCCGGTCGTCCCACTCCCCGTAGGTCAGCAGGCCAGGACCGCCCACGTGCCGCACGTGTCCCGGCGCCTCACGGTGCGCGAAGATCTTCGCGGTACCGGGCAGCACCGCTTCGCGGCCGAACCTGTCCGCGACGCGCTGCGGGGTGTCGACACCGTTCTGGGTCGTCACGATCGCCGTCACCGGACCCACGAGCGGGCCGATGGCGCTGAGAGCGGCGTCGAGCTGCCAGGTCTTCACGGCCAGCAGGACGACGTCCGCCTCGCCGAGGGCCTCGGCGCGGTCGGCGGCCCGCACATCCGACACCAGGAAGTCCCCCGCGACGCTGTGCACGCTGAGGCCGTGCTCGCGCATCGCCGCCAGGTGTGCGCCGCGCGCCAGGAACCCGACGTCGTGGCCCGCCACGGCCAGCCGGCCTCCGAAGTAGCCACCGATGCCACCGGCACCCACCACCGCGATCCTCATGACTCTTTTCCCTCCGTTCGCTCCCCGGTAGCCGCCACCGCCTCGCGGGTGCCACCATCCGTCCCCACCGGCGGCCCCGTCCGCCCACGTCGGCGATGGCGTCGGAGCCGGCGCGCCGATGTGGACGGAGACCGCAGCCGGACCGGTGGCGGCCCCCCGCGAGCTGCCAGAGCCTACTGCGCCGTGCCGGGCCGGCACCGCCAACGGCGACTGTGGCGATGACCACCGGCACGTTCTCGGCACCGGCCCACCACCGGTGCTAGGACGGAGAGGGATCGTTCGAGAGGAGGCGGACCGATGGGAATCCGACGCCCGCTGCTGGCGGTGACGACGGTGACCGTGCTGGCTGCGACGGGATGCGGCTTCACCGGCAAGGACGGCACGCCCGACGGGAGCGCCACCGGCCCCACGGCTCCGGTGACCGCTCGGTCGTCGTCGACCGGGTCCGCGGCGGCCACCACCCCGGCGCGCCCCGGTCCGGTGCCCGCGACGCCGCCCGGCTCCGCCACCCCGTCCGGCTCCGCCACGCCGACCGCCACGCCGACCCGGTCCAACCCCGCCGAGCTGCGTCGGGGAGACTCAGGCCCGGGTGTACGGGCGCTGCAGCAGCGGCTCAACCAGCTCGGCTACTGGACCGGCGCGTCGGACGGCACGTTCGGCCTGCTCACCGTGCAGGCGGTCTACGCGTTGCAGAAGGCGGCCGGACTCAGCCGGGACGGCGTCGTCGGGCCCCGGACGCGGGCCGCGCTGGACAAGGGAATCCGACCCGCCGCGCGCAGCACGAAGGGGCACGTGGCCGAGGTGGACCTCGACCGGCAGCTGCTCCTGCTCGTCGACGACGGGAAGGTGAGCCGGATCCTCAACACCTCCACCGGCACGTTCGAGCACTACACGTACGAGGGCCAGACGTACCTCGCGGACACCCCGCGCGGCAGGTGGAAGGTGGGCTGGCAGGTCGACGGCTGGCGCGACGGTCCGCTCGGCCGGCTGTACCGCCCGAAGTACTTCCACGAGCAGGGCATCGCGGTGCACGGCTACCCCGACGTCCCGCCCTACCCGGCCTCGCACGGCTGCGTACGGGTGACCATACCGGCGATGGACTGGCTGTGGTCGCACGACGAACTGCCCCTGGGCACCCCGGTCTGGGTGTACTGACCCGGGTACCTGGCCGCGCTGAGCTTCACCGGCCTGTCCGTCCACGACCACCGGGTGGCCCGGGCGGACGACCCGGAGTTCGGCCTGCTCGTCGATCCGGCGTCACGGGTGTCGGTGACCTTCTCCTGACCCCCGCCCGCCGTCGCCGACGTGACCCGTCGCCGACGGCGGCGCTACGGCCCCGGTCCTTCCTGTCGGCGGGACCGGGGCCGGAATGGCGGGCCGTCAGGCCAGTGGTCGGTAGCTGACGTGGTCGAAGTCGGCCACCGCCGCGCCTCCGCTGAGGTCGTGCGCGCAGAGTCCGAAGAACATGCCGGTGAAGCCCCACACCCGGGCGACGTCGTCGTAGAACTCGACCGCGTACTCGTCGGAGAGGATCGACGCGTCGAAGGTGCCCAACCAGTTGGTGACCGGGCCGCCGGGCTCGCCGACGTCGAGCCGCAGCCGGTCCCGGTCGAGTTCGGCGCGCAGCAGCGTGCGCTCGCCGACCGGCACGGCCGGCCCGGTCAGGGACAACCGGCCCCGGTCGCAGGAGAGCACGTCCACCGCGGTTCCCGCCTTTCCGTGCCGGGACACCCGCAGGTAGTGCCAGTTGCGGGTGTTGTAGTAGGCGATCAGGCCAGCCATCTCCTGGAACGACGTCGGCCGGAACTCCAGCACCGTCTCGAAGACGGCCGCCAGGTGCTGCACCCGTTGGCCGACGATGCTGACGTCGTGCCGTGACGACGGCGAT
The DNA here is from genome assembly GCF_047200535.1 of Micromonospora mangrovicola. Classification (NCBI taxonomy): domain Bacteria; kingdom Bacillati; phylum Actinomycetota; class Actinomycetes; order Micromonosporales; family Micromonosporaceae; genus Micromonospora; species Micromonospora mangrovicola. Next base: position 19,674 of record NZ_JBJZOG010000066.1, read on the forward strand.
CGGCCGCCGCGCAGGCGCAGGTGACCGGGGCGCTCGGTCAGCGACACCCAGTCCTCGGACGCGGGGCGGCGCAGGGTGCTCCAGCGGGGAGCCAGCTCGGGGCCGGTGAAGTTGTCGGTGTGGTGCGCCGGCTGCCAGCGGTGCTCCGGCAACGCCGGGGCGGCGATCCGCTCGGCCGGGATGCCGTCCCGGACGCGCGGCCAGTCGTCGCCGGTCCACTCGACCCGTTGCAGGGCGGTCTCCCGGCCGAGCACGCACCGGCCGCGGGGTTCCAGCGGGCGACCGACCAGGTGCGCCAGGAACCACTCCCCCTCGGCGGTGGCGACCAGGCTGCCGTGGCCCGCCTTCTGCAACGCCAGGTCCGGCCGGTGCAGCGAGGTGAGCATCGGCCCGGCCGGGTCGGCCTCGTACGGGCCGAGCACCGACCGGGAGCGGGCGACGGTGACCTGGTGTTCCCAGCTGGTCCCGCCCTCGGCGGTGATCAGGTAGTACCAGCCGCCACGGCGGTACAGGTGCGGCCCCTCGGTCATCCCGGCGGAGGTGCCGGCGAAGATGCGGACCGGCTCGCCGACCAGCCGCCGCTCGCGGCGGTGGTACTCCTGGGCGATGATGCCGCCGGCCCACGGCCGTCCGGGGCGCCAGTCGCACTCCACGGAGAGCAGCCAGCTCCGCCCGTCGGGGTCGTGGTACAGCGACGGATCGAAACCGCGGGCGTGCACCGGGACCGGATCCGACCAAGGGCCAGTGATGCTGGGCGCGGTGACGAAAGGGATCGACAGATGGCACGACACAGAAGGGGGCTGTTCGCGACGGCGGCAGCAGCAGTGGCACTGCTGTTCGGCGCGATCGCCCTGCACGGCACGGCTCAGGCCGCCGCGGCACCCGACGGCGACGGCCTCAAAGGGAAGTACTTCAACAACAAGACCCTCAGCGGGTCGCCCAGCGCCACCCGCGTGGACCCGGTCGTCAACTTCGGCTGGGGTCAGAGCGGCCCGCCCGGAGTCGGCAGCGAGAACTTCTCGATCCGCTGGTCCGGCATGGTGCTGCCCGAGTTCGACGGCATCTACACCTTCCACGCCACGACCGACGACGGCGTCAAGCTCTGGGTCGACGGCCAGCCGGTGATCTACCGCTGGGCCGTCCAGCCAGCGACGGAGATCAAGGGCCGGGTGGAACTCAAGGCGGGCAAGAAGGCCTACATCACCATGGAGTACTTCGAGGCGTCCGGGGAGGCCTCGGCGAAGCTGGAGTGGTCGCACGCGAACCTGCCCAGGCAGATCGTGCCGCAGAACCGGCTCTTCTCCGTCGGCGACGGCTCCCCGGTGCCCCCGCCGCGGCCGGCGCCGCCGGTCAGCAAGTACTACAAGGGCAAGTTCGCCCCGCCGGACGGCAAGGCACTGATGGTCGTCGGCCAGGACCTCGGTGGCATCAAGGGTTACGTCCAGGGCGGCCTGCCCGCCCCCGGCGGCACCACCACCTACTGCGACATCGCCGAGGCCAACCAGCCGTACATCCTCTACGGCTGCCGGGAGGACACGGTCGTCGACTACGGCGCCGGTCCGGTCAACGCCTACGACAACCTCAGCGACTACCCTAACTCGGCCCTGGTGATGGGGCTGTACATCGTGGACAACTCGGGCCAGAACCTGAACCACATCGTCGACGGCACCAGCGACCAGTACATCGACAATCTGGGCAAGCTCTTCAAGGACGACGGCCGGCCGGTCTACCTGCGCATCGGCTACGAGTTCGACGGCCCGTGGAACCACTACGACCCGACCGGCTACCAGGCCGCCTTCAAACACATCGTCGACCGGTTCCGGGCCAGGGGCGTCGACAACGTCGCCTACGTCTGGCAGGCCGCCACCTACGTGAGCACCACGAACATCGAGCAGTGGTACCCGGGTGACGACTACGTCGACTGGACCGGCGTCTCGTACTTCCAGTACTTCCCCGCCCCGTACGACCAGATGCTCGCCTTCTCCCGCGCGCACAACAAGCCGATGCTGGTCGCCGAGTCCTCGCCGCAGGGCTACGACCTGGACGCCCGGACCAACTTCTGGAACGGCAAGGTCACCGACGAGGACATCTGGTACGGCTGGTTCGACGGATTCTTCAACTGGGTGCACGAGAACCGGGACGTGGTCCGTGCGGTGGCCTACATCAACACCGAGTGGAACGCCCAGCCGATGTGGGGCGCCCTCTGGGGCGACACCCGGGTCGAGATCAACCCGTACGTCCAGAACAAGTGGATCGAGGAGCTCAACAACCCGGTGATGGGCTGGCTGAACGCCTCGCCGACGCTGTTCGACACGCTGCGCAAGAACAGCGGGCCCACGACGCCGCCGACGACCACGCCCCCGACGACGACCCCGCCGACCACGGCGCCGCCCACCACTCCCCCGGCCGGTGACTTCACCCAGGGCGTCGACAAGACCGGCGACACCGCCGTGACCCTCTGGTTCAAGCCCCAGGGCTTCACCCCGAAGTTCGTCGTCGCCCACTACAAGGTCGACGGCGGCGAACAGCAGAACTACTTCATGACGTACTTCACCGCCCGGCAACGCTGGGAACGCACCGTCGGCAACCTCGGCTCCGGCGCCCGGATCGACTACCACCTCCAGTACGAGAAGAACGGCCCGCAGTACGAGACCCCCTGGTACAGCTACACCCACCGCTGAACCCGATCCCCACCACGTGTCGGTTCGGGGGAACAGCCACCTCAGGGGCTCCGCGCTGAATAGCCTCGAACTGCGCCGACCGCCCGTCGCCCGCGGCTCGACACCGCGGGACGGCGGGCGGTTCCGGTCTGACGCCCGGCACCGGGTGGCTCGCGGGAGGGAGCACCGGCGATGACGAACAGATCCGTCCCCCCGGCACCGCACGTGCCCGTGGCGGGTGCCGCGCCGGGCCGGCCTGCCCACGCCGCCCGGGGCCGGCCACCCGGTGGGCCCGGCCGCGCTGAGCGGACCGGTGATCCGGAATGAACCGCGAGCCCCCGGCCGAACGGACCGAGGGTTCCGGACTGAGACGACTGCGGGATCGGCTGTGGCAGCCGCCCCGACCGCACGGCCAGGTGATCGCCGAACGCCGGGTCAGTTTCCTGGAGCTCTTCTACGACCTGATCTTCGTGGTCGTGGTCAGCCGGGCCGCCGACGCCCTCACGGCGGACGTGTCGTGGCGCGGGGTCGGCGACTTCGCGATCGTCTTCGGGCTGATCTGGCTCGCCTGGATGAACGGCACCACCTACCAGGACCTGCACGGCCGCGAGGACGTGCGCAGCCGGTCCTACGTCTTCCTCCAGATGATGATCCTCACGGTGCTGGCCCTCTACACCGAGCACGCCGCCGACGAGGACGGCCCCGCCTTCGCGGTGGTCTACGCCGTGCTGCTGCTGGTGCTGACCTGGCTGTGGTACTCGGTACGCCGCCGCGACCCCGCACACCTGCGGCGGGCGTCCACCCCCTACCTGATCGGCATGTCGGTCTCGGTCGTGACCGTCTCGGTGAGCGCGCTGCTGCCACCGGCGCCGCGGTTGTTGCTGTGGGCGCTGCTGGTGGTGGCCTGGACGATCGGGCTGGTGGTGCTCGACCGGCCCGAACGGGCCAGGGGGAGCGGCGTCGCGCCGTCGTCCGCGCTGGCCGAGCGGTTCGGCCTGTTCACCATCATCGTGCTGGGTGAGGTGGTCCTCGGCGTCGTGATCGGGATCCTGGACGCGGAGCGGACTCCCCGCGCCGTCGTGACCGGCCTGATCGGGCTGTCGATCGCGTACGCCTTCTGGTGGACGTACTTCGACATCGTGGGCCGCCGGCTGCCCCGCGGCCCCGGGCGCGGGTTCGGCCGGTGGATCGCCGCCCATCTGCCCGTGACCGGGGCCATCGCGGCGGCCGGGGCGGGTGTGGTCAGCCTGGTCGACCACGCCGCGGCGCCGCGCATCCCGGCGGCGATCGGATGGTTGCTCGCCGGGGCGGTCGCCCTGCTGAACCTCGCGCTCGTCCCGCTGGTCCGCACCCTGGAGGACTACCGTCGACTTGTGTCGATCTACCAGCCGGTGACCGTCGCACTGGTGGGCGCGGCCGGGGCGGCCCTGCTGGTCGGCTGGGCGCGTCCCGCGCCGTGGCTGCTGGCGCTGCTGCTGGTGGCCATCCTCTCCGCCGTGTGGTGGGTCGGGGTGACCAGGCTGTTCCGCCTGCCTCGTCCGGACGAGGCGCTGCCGGGGTGACCGGAACCTGCGACCGGGACAGCCCGAGCGGGGGACGGCCGCAGCCGCGAGCGGTGGCCGGGAGCCGGGAGCCCCGACCGAGGCGGGGCCGACGCACCCGGAGCCGCCGACGGCTCCGGCAGCTACCCCGGCAACGCGCAGCCCGGCCAGGTCATGACGCCGCTGGCCGCGGGGAAGCAGGCAGCGGTTCCCATCCCGCCCGACCGGTGGTACCCGACCGGCAACGGCGACACCCGCACCCCGGAGCTGTACGTCTCGGTGGCCGGCCTCGACCCAAGGAAGCGCCCGGCTGGCACGAGTCCGGCGCCTGCGCGCCCGGCGTCCCGGCCGGGCGAGCCCGGATCCTCCGATCGTGGCGTCATCTGCCAGAAGACTGACGTGATCCGCCACCGGGCGGGTCATGCTTGCCTCCTAGCGTGGTGACCAGAGGCAATCACCATGCGTGGGGAGCGGAAGACAATGTCCTGGTCGGTAACGAAAATTCCGGATCAGCGCGGTCGGGTGGCGGTGGTGACCGGGGCCAACGGCGGCCTGGGGCTGGCGACGGCCACGGCGCTGGCGGGCCACGGGGCGCACGTGGTCATCGCCGCCCGCGACCAGGCCAAGGCCGACGCGGCCCGCCGGTCGGTCCTCGCCACCCATCCGGGGGCGTCGGTCGAGATCGTCGAGCTGGACCTCGGGTCGCTGGCCTCCGTCGAGCGCGCCGCGGCGCGCATCCTGGCGGCGCACCCCCGCGTCGACCTGCTGATCAACAACGCCGGGGTGATGGCAATGCCCCAGGGCGAGACGGCTGACGGGTTCGAGACCCAGCTCGGCATCAACCACCTGGGGCACTGGGCGCTCACCGCCCACCTGCTCCCCGCCATCGTGCGGACCGCGAACGCCCGGGTGGTCACGGTGACCAGCAGCGCCCAGCACCAGGGACGGCCGCTGGATCCCGACGACCCGTTCCTGCGCCGCGACTACGACGCGTGGCGGGCGTACGGCAACTCCAAGCTCGCCAACCGGCACTTCGCCCAGGGCCTCGACCGGCAGTTCCGCGCGGCCGGCGTGTCCGCGATGGCGCTGACCGCCCACCCGGGCCTGACCAACTCGGATCTGCAGTCCACCACGGTCGCCGCCGGCGGCGGCGGGTCACGGAGCAACTTCTTCCTGGCCATGACCCAGCGCACCGGCATGTCCCCGGAGCGCGGGGCGCTGAGCCAGCTGCGCGCGGCGACCGACCCGAGCGCCACCGGCGGCACGATGTACGGCCCGCGCTGGCTCACCGTCGGCCCGCCGGTGCACCGGCGGCTGGTGCGGCCCGGCGCCGACGCGGCCATCCGCGTCCTGTGGGAGGTGTCCCGACGCGAGACCGGTCTCGACGTCGACGTCCGCAAGGCCCTCGCCGACGCGGGAGCGCCGCGGCGGCCATGACGACCGCGAAGTTCACGATCAGCCCCTCGACCGCAGCCCTGCTGGCCGACCTCGATCTGCCGGTCGGCCAGGTCCTGCGGATGGCGGGGCTCCCCGAGGACCTGTTCCTGAACCCGCAGGTCTCCCTGACCCCGGAGCAGTTCTACGCGCTCTGGACGGCCCTGGAGCAGGCGTCGGGTGATCCCGCCCTCGCGGTGAGCATCGCCCGGCGGACCAGCTCCGAGACCTTCCAGCCACCGATCTTCGCCGGCATGTGCAGCCCGGACCTGCGTCGGGCGGCGGAGCGGATCGCCCTCCACAAGCGCCTGCTGGGGCCGCTCCGGCTGGTCGTCGACGGCGGACCCGACGAGCTGCGGCTCACGGTCGAGTGGCCCCGGCAGCCGCCGCCCCCGCCCGGGCTCGTCGCCTACGAGCTGCTCTTCTGGGTGGCGCTCGCCCGGCTGGGCACCCGCACCCACGTACGTCCGCTGCGGCTCAGCACGCCGCAGCCGCCCGAGGGCGCGGCGGCGACCCGCTACCGGGAGTACCTCGGGGTGCCCGTCCGGCGCGGCGCCGCCGCCACGGTGACCTTCTCCGGACTTGACGCCCGGCGCCCGTTCCTGACCGCGAACGCCGAGATGTGGCAGGTGTTCGAGCCCGAACTGCGCCGCCGGCTGGCCGACCTCGACCGGGTGGAGTCGACCGCCGACCGGGTACGGGCCGCGCTGCTCGAGCTTCTCCCCGCCGGACAGGGCAGCACCGGCGGAGTCGCCCGCCGGCTCGCGCTCGGTGCCCGCACCCTGCAGCGGCGGCTCGCCGAGGAGGGCACGAGCTTCCAGGCGGTGCTGGAGGAGACCCGCCGCGCGCTGGCCCGGCACTACCTGGGCCGGCCCGAGATGAGCATCGCGGAGATCGCGTTCCTGCTCGGCTACGACGAGCCCAGCTCGTTCTACCGGGCCTTCCACCAGTGGACCGGAAGCACCCCGCAGCAGGCTCGCAGCCGCGCCGCCGCGACCTGATCCACCCTGACCGCAAGGTCGCCCCGCCACTCGACGCGGGCGACCCGTCACCGCACCGAGCCCGGCCAGCAGGCGCCCGCCGGGCGTAGAAGGGAACGTCATGACGAAGACCATCCTGATCACCGGCGCCAGCACCGGCATCGGCCGGGCGACCGCCGAACTCTTCGCCGACGAGCGCTGGAACGTCGTCGCCACGATGCGTCGTCCCGACGACGGCGCCGACCTCGCCGAACGGGGCAACGTCCTGGTCACCCGGCTCGACGTCACCGAGCACGCCTCCGTCGACCAGGCGGTCGAGGCCACGCTGGCCCGGTTCGGCCCGATCGACGCCCTGGTCAACAACGCCGGGTACGGCGCCTACGGCCCGCTGGAGGCGGTCCCGATGGCGGCCGTCGAGCGGCAGTTCGCCACCAACGTCACCGGGCTGATCGCCACCACGAAGGCGGTGCTGCCGCACCTGCGCGCTCAGGGCTCCGGGGTCATCGTGAACATCAGTTCCGTGGGTGGCCGGGTCACCTTTCCGCTGGGCAGCCTCTACCACGGCACCAAGTGGGCGGTGGAGGGCCTGACCGAGTCCCTCGGCTTCGAACTCGCCCCGGCCGGGATCCGGGTCAAGCTCGTCGAGCCGGGCGGCGTCGAGACCGACTTCTCCGGGCGCTCGCTGGACGTGCACAACGACGAGTCGCTGACCGTGTACCAGCCGATCGTGGCGGCGCTGGTCAACCAGATGCGCAGCACTCTCACCCGCTCCCCGGCGAGCCTGGTGGCCAAGGTGATCCACGACGCGGTCCTCGACGAGTCGCCGCGACTGCGCTACCTGGCCGGCGCGGACGCCGAGGCCGCGGTGGCCCGGCGCGACGAGATCGGGGACGAGGCGTTCGTCGCGGAGATGAGACAACGGTTCGCGCTCTGACCGCGAGGGCGGCCCCCGCGACCGGTCGGGTGGCGGGCGCCGCGCCGGGCGCGTTGGCGATTTCGAAACTCATTGCCACTGGATGGCGCGACACATACCTGCGATCCGCATTTGTCGATGCCGCACCGCTCGCCGACCGGGCCGCTGCTCGGCGCGCCCGGCGTGCTCGGCACCGGCGGCCGGGACACCTTCCAGCAACTGACGTACAACATCACCGGTTTCCCGGCCGGCACCACGTCCATCGCCGTCGTCTTCCGCGCCAGCGACAGCAACGAGGTCGCCAACCTGGACTGGCTGCGCTTCCTGGCCTGAGCGGAAGGACGAGCCGGCCTCGCGGACCCGACCAACCTCGGTCGTGGTCACGGTGACCACCACCGAGGTTGGCGCGAGGTCACGCAGGGGTTGAACCCGGGAGCGCGGCGGGACGCTGGGGCATCGGCAACTCCGGCGAGTGCGGCGACGCCGACCCGAGAAAGCCAGCTGGTGCCGATTCCGGTCCACGCGATGCCGTATCGCGGTCGCGTCGGCCGGCGACCGGGCCACGCCGCCCCGGACAACTCGGCTAAGGTCGGGAACCGCGTGTGCAGCCGCTGCGGAGAGACGGCGCTTGTGTCCGACGATGGGAGACCTCGCCGACCCGTCCGAGCGACAGCCGTCCCGCCCGGCGACCTCGGCCAGAGGGCAGTGACATCGACATCAACGCGCCGGCGGAGCAGCGAGGCGGGCCGGCGGGCCATCGGGGAGACATCAGGATGCTCGACTCTGCGACGACCCAGGTGATCCCACGGGTCCCGCCGCCATCATCGCACCGTCGCGGCGGTCGTAGCCGGCTGCTGGTCGCCGGCCTGCTGGCCCTGCTCCTGGCCAGCGCCGCGCTGGTCGCGATCGAGCCGCTGCGCCGGCCGCTGCCCGCGCCGACCGTCACGCGTACCCTGCCCACCTCGATGATCATTCCCGGTAAGTCCCCGGCGCTGCCCTGGCCGAAGATCGGGCAGGCCGCCCTCGCGGTCGAGGGGTACGGCTCGCTCGGCACGTCCGGCGGTAGCGAGCCGGTGCCGATCGCGAGCGTCACGAAGGTGATGACCGCGTATCTCATCCTGACCGAGCACCCGCTCGACCGCGGCGAGCAGGGGCCGGAGCTCACCGTCAACGCGGAGCAGGCCGCCGCGTACCCGCGGGAGCTCGCCCGCGGCGAGTCCCTCGTGCCGGTCGTCGCGGGCGCGGTCTTCACCGAGCGGCAGGCGCTCCAGGCGGTGCTGCTCCCGTCGGCGAACAACATGGCGCGGATCCTGGCCGCCTGGGACGCCGGCAGCATCGGGGCGTTCATCGCCAAGATGAACGACACCGCCGCCGCGCTCGGCATGGCGGACACCCATTACACCGATCCGTCCGGGTACGACCCGGGCACCGTGAGCACAGCCGTCGACCAGGTGATCCTGGCCCGCAAGGCGATGGAACTGCCGGCGTTCGCGGAGATCGTGGCGCAGAAGAAGGCCACCCTGCCGGTCGCCGGCACCGTGAAGAACTACAACTCCCTGGTCGGCCGGGACGGCGTCGTGGGGATCAAGACCGGGTCCACCGACCAGGCGGGCGGCTGTCTCGTCTTCGCCGCCGTCACCACGGTGGGCGGCCGGCGGGTCACCATCGTGGGCGCGGTGCTGGGACAACCCGGGGCCAACACCCCGGTGCAGCTGGATCGGGTGTTCCGGGTGACCCGCCCGCTGCTCCGCGCGGCCGCCGCCGCGGTCACGGTCCACCGGATCGTCCGGGACGGCGATCAGGTCGCCACCGTACGAGGGCCGCTCGGCGCCCGCACGACGATCAACGCCGCGCAGGACCTGACCGTGCTCGGCTGGCCCGGCATGCGGGTCCGGCTGAACGTCGACATCCCGGCCGTACCGGCGCGGATGCCCGCGGGCGCGCAACACGGTCAGGTCAGCGCGGTAGCCGGCGAAGGCAGCCCGGTCGCCGCCGCACTGCGCACCGGGGCAGGGCTGGAGCCGCCGAGCACGTGGGACCGCATCCGACACCACCGCTGACCCGCCGGGCTCACCGTCGCCCCCGCGACCGGTGACCGCCCCGCTCGACGGCCGGCGCGAACCGCCGGTCTGCGGGCGACCCGCCAGAGCCGTCACTGCCGTTGACACCCGCCCCAACCGCGCGGCCAGGCAGCCAAAAAGTTTTGTCGGGTTCCTACAAACGGTGCCGCCCAGGGTTCGGCGGTTACGACATGGCGCCGGCCGCCGCCAGGGGGAACAGTGATCACTGCTGGGGGCCGCCGTCTCCCGGCGCGTACGTATTGGTCTACCAGAGGGGTCGATCGGGTGTTCAGCCGTGTCGCCATCGTCAACCGTGGTGAGGCCGCCATGCGGCTCATCCACGCGGTCCGGGAACTGGCCGCGGAGACCGGGCGCCGGATCGAGACCGTCGCCCTCTACACCGACGTGGACCGTACCGCCACGTTCGTGCGCGAAGCAGACATCGCTTACGATCTCGGCCCCGCGTCCGCCCGCCCGTACCTCGATCTGACGGTGCTGGAGCGCGCGCTGGTGGAGACCGGGGCCGACGCCGCGTGGGTCGGTTGGGGCTTCGTCGCCGAGGACCCGGCGTTCGCGGAGTTGTGCGAGAAGGTGGGAGTCACCTTCGTCGGTCCGAGCCCGGAGGCCATGCGCAAGCTCGGCGACAAGATCGGCGCGAAGTTGATCGCCGAGGAGGTCGGCGTGCCGGTCGCGCCGTGGAGCCGCGGCGCGGTCGAGACCCTGGACGCCGCCCTGGCGGCGGCGACCGAGATCGGCTACCCGCTGATGCTGAAGGCGACCGCGGGTGGCGGCGGTCGCGGCATCCGCGTGATCACCAACGAGGCCGAACTCGCCGACGCGTACGAGCGCACCAGCCAGGAGGCGGCGCGGGCGTTCGGCAGCGGCGTCGTGTTCCTGGAGCGCCTGGTCACCGGCGCCCGGCACGTCGAGGTCCAGGTGATCGCCGACGGTCAGGGCACCGCGTGGGCGCTCGGCGTCCGCGACTGTTCGGTGCAGCGGCGCAACCAGAAGGTCATCGAGGAGTCGGCGTCGCCGGTGCTCAGCCCGGCGCAGGCCGCCGAGCTCAAGGCGTCGGCCGAGCGGCTGGCCGTCGCGGTCGGCTACCGGGGTGCGGCGACCGTCGAGTTCCTCTACCACCCCGGCGACCGGCTCTTCGCGTTCCTCGAGGTCAACACCCGTCTGCAGGTGGAACACCCGATCACCGAGTCCACCACCGGATTCGACCTGGTCAAGGCGCAGCTGCACGTCGCCGGGGGCGGGCGGCTCGAAGGCGAGCCGCCGGCGGAGCGCGGGCACGCCATCGAGGCCCGGCTGAACGCCGAGGACCCCGACCGCGACTTCGCGCCCTCCCCCGGCCGGATCACGCGACTGGACCTGCCCGCCGGGCCGGGCATCCGGGTGGACACCGGCGTCAGTGAGGGTGACACGATCCCGGCCGACTTCGACTCGATGATCGCGAAGATCATCGCGTACGGTCGCGACCGCGACGAGGCGCTCGGCCGGCTGCGCCGGGCGATGGCGAACACCACCGTGGTCATCGAGGGCGGCGCGACGAACAAGAGCTTCGTGCTCGACCTGCTCGACCAGCCCGAGGTGATCGACGCCAGCGCGGACACCGGTTGGATCGACCGCGTCCGCGGCGAGGGCAGACTCGTCGCACACCGGCACTCCGCGGTCGCGCTCGCGGCCGCCGCCATCGAGTCGTACGAGGAGGAGGAACGCGCCGAGCGGCAGCGGCTGCTGTCGACGGCGTCCGGCGGGCGCCCGCAGGTGCAGCACAAGAGCGGCCGACCGCTGGACCTCAAGCTGCGGGGCGTCGGTTACCGCATGCGCGTGGCGCGGATCGGCGCGCACCGGTTCCGGGTCGGCATCGAGGCGGGCGGCGACATCCGCACCGCCGACGTCGAACTGGCCCGCATCGATCGGCACACCGGGCAGATCGTGGTCAACGGGGTCCGGTATCGCCTGCTCACCGCGACGCACGGGCCGATCCACCTGGTCGAGGTGGACGGTGTGACGCACCGGGTCAGCCGCGACGAGGGCGGTGTCCTCCGCTCACCCATGCCCGCGCTGGTCGTCGCCACGCCGCTGGAGGTCGGCGCCGAGGTCGAGGCGGGCGCGCCGGTGCTGGTGCTGGAAGCCATGAAGATGGAGACGGTGCTGCGGGCGCCGTTCAAGGCGCGGCTGAAGGAGTGCGCCGTCTCCGTGGGCAGCCAGGTCGAGGCCGGCGCGGCGCTGCTGCGGCTGGAGCCGCTCGCCGACGATGCCGACGATGCCGCGGACGACCCGGCCGCGGCCTCCGTCGAGCTGGACCTGCCCGCCGAGCCCGTGGAGATCCCGGCACACGCGCGTGCCCGGCGCGGCCAGGAGGACCTGCGGGGCCTGCTGCTCGGCTTCGACGTCGACCCGCACGACGGCCGCCGGGTGCTCGACGCCTATCTCGCCGCACGCCGGCCGGCCGCCGAGGATGGTCACCGGCCGCTGGCCGAGGAACTCGACCTCGTCAACGTCTTCGCCGACCTCGCCGAGTTGAGCCGCAACCGGCCGTCGGGCGAGGACGCTGGCGGCGACGCCCACGTGCACAGCGCCCGCGAGTACTTCCACACCTACCTGCAGAGCCTCGACGTCGAGCGGGCCGGACTGCCGAGCGCGTTCCAGGCGAGGCTCGCCAAGGCGCTCGGGCACTACGGGGTGACCGACCTGGAGCGCTGCCCCGAGCTCGAAGCCGCGGTGTTCCGGATCTTCCTCGCCCAGCAGCGCGCATCGGCCGACGCCACGGTCGTCGCGACGCTGCTGCGGGCGTGGCTGCGGGAGAGCCCGCCCGACGAGACGCTGCGCGAACCCGCTGGCCTCGCGCTGGAGCGGCTGGTGGCCGCCACGCAGGTCCGCTTCCCGGTGGTCGCCGACCTCGCCCGCGGCCTGGTGTTCGCCTGGTTCGCCCAGCCGCTGCTGCGCCGCAACCGCGCCCGCGTCTACGCCGGGGTCCGCAAGCACCTGCGCCACCTGGACGCGCACCCGGGCGCGCCGGACCGCGCCGAGCGGATCGCCGAGATGGTACGTAGCACCGAGCCGCTGGTGCGGCTGCTCGGCCAGCGGCTCGTCCGCGACCACCTCGACAACGCGGTCATGCTGGAGGTGCTGACCCGGCGCTACTACGGCAACAAGGCGCTCACCAGCGTCGGCACCCGCGAGGTCGCCGGTTGCACCTTCGTGGTCGCCGACCGCGCCGAGTCGAGCGTGGTCTCCGCCGCGGTGCGCTTCGACGCGCTGGGCGGCGCGCTGCGCGGGCTCGCCGAGCTGGCCGGTGGCGAGGACGCCGCCGTCGCCGACATCTACCTCGCCTGGGAGAACCAGCCGGAGGACTTCGACGCGACGGTGGCCACGCTGCTCGAGGTCATCAACGCGCACCCGCTGCCGCAGCAGGTCCACCGGCTCACCATCACCGTCGCGGGTCGCGGCGGAGCGGTGATGCACCACCACTTCACCTTCCGCCCGTCGAGCACCGGGATGGCCGAGGACCGGCTGATCCGCGGCCTGCACCCGTACATCGCGCAGCGGATGCAGCTGGAGCGGCTGCACAAGTTCGACCTCACCCGGCTGCCGTCGTCGGACGAGGAGGTCTACCTCTTCCAGTGCGTGGCGCGGGAGAACCCGTCCGACGAGCGGCTCGTCGCGTTCGCCCAGGTGCGCGACCTGACCGAGCTGCGCGAGCAGGACGGCCGGCTGGTCGCGCTGCCGACCACCGAGGACACCATCGCCGCCTGCCTCGACTCGATCCGCCGCGCCCAGTCGCAGCGTCCGTCGAAGACCCGCTTCAACACCAACCGGATCGTGGTCTACGTCTGGCCGCCGAGCGGCCTCACTCGCGAGGAGATGGCGATGATCGCCGGGCGGGTGCGCCCGACGACCGCGGGCGCGGGGCTGGAGGAGATCCTGTTCATCGCCCGGCAGCGCGACCAGGAGACCGGCGAGCTGACCAAGATCGCCGTACGGATCTCCTTCAACGCCACCGGCGGCGCCGAGCTGAGCGTCGGCGAACCGCCGGTCGAGCCGATCGAGCCGCTCGACGACTACCGGCTGAAGGTGCTGCGCGCGAGCAGCCGCAACACCGTCTACCCGTACGAGCTGACCGGCCTGCTCGGCGACTTCGTCGAGCACGACCTCGACGACGACCACGCGCTGGTGCCGGTCGACCGGTCCAAGGGGCGCAACACGGCGGCGATCGTCGCCGGTGTGGTCACCACGCCGACCCCGCGGCACCCGCAGGGCGTCACCCGGGTCGTGCTGCTCGGCGACCCGACCAAGTCACTCGGCGCGCTGTCGGAGCCGGAGTGCCGCCGGGTGATCGCCGCGCTGGACCTGGCCGAGCGGATGCGGGTGCCGCTGGAGTGGTACGCGCTGTCCGCCGGCGCCCGGATCTCCATGACGTCCGGCACCGAGAACATGGACTGGGTGGCCGCGGCGCTCAAGCGGATCGTCGAGTTCACCCAGGACGGCGGTGAGATCAACATCGTGGTCGCGGGCATCAACGTCGGCGCGCAGCCGTACTGGAACGCCGAGGCGACGATGCTCATGCACACCAAGGGTGTCCTGGTGATGACGCCGGACTCGGCGATGGTGCTGACCGGAAAGCAGTCGCTCGACTTCTCCGGTGGGGTGTCGGCCGAGGACAACTTCGGCATCGGTGGCTACGACCGGGTGATGGGCCCGAACGGGCAGGCGCAGTACTGGGCCCCGGACCTGCCCGCCGCACGGGACGTGCTGATGTCGCACTACGACCACACGTACGTCGCGCCGGGCGAGGAGGCGCCGCGGCGGGCGACCACCAGCGACCCCGTCGACCGCGACATCTCCGGCTTCCCGCACGCCGTGCCCGGCAGCGACTTCACCACCGTCGGCGAGATCTTCTCCGCCGGGGCCAACCCGGACCGCAAGAAGCCGTTCGACATCCGGACCGTGATGCGGGCGCTCGCCGACCAGGACCACCCGGTGCTGGAACGCTGGGCGGGCATGGCCGACGCGGAGACCGCGGTGGTGCAGGACGTGCACCTCGGGGGTATCCCGGTGTGCCTGCTCGGCATCGAGTCTCGGTCGGTGCCGCGACGGGGCTTCCCGCCCACCGACGGCCCGGACACCTACACCGCGGGCACGCTGTTCCCGCGGTCGTCGAAGAAGGCCGCGCGGGCGATCAACGCGGCCAGCGGCAACCGGCCCCTCGTCGTGCTGGCGAACCTGTCGGGCTTCGACGGCTCGCCCGAGTCGATGCGCAAGCTGCAACTGGAGTACGGCGCCGAGATCGGCCGCGCGATCGTGAATTTCCGTGGGCCCATCGTGTTCTGCGTGATCTCGCGGTACCACGGCGGCGCGTTCGTGGTGTTCTCGAAGGCGCTGAACCCGAACATGACCGTGCTGGCGCTGGAGGGCTCCTTCGCCTCGGTGCTCGGTGGCGCGCCTGCCGCCGCGGTGGTGTTCGCCGGTGACGTCGCGGCCCGTACCGCGGCCGATTCGCGGGTGCGGGACCTGGAGGCCCGCGTCGCGGCCGCCTCTGGCGCCGACCGGGCCGCGTTGACCGCCGAACTCGACGAGCTCCGTTCGTCGGTCCGCGCGGAGAAGCTCGGCGAGGTGGCCACGGAGTTCGACCGGGTGCACAACATCCAGCGCGCCGTCGAGGTCGGCTCGGTGGATGCGGTCATCCGCGCCGCCGAACTGCGGCCGCGCATCATCGGGGCCATCGAGTCACCTCTGCGGTGAAGGGCGCGGGGGGGGGGGGGGGAGGGACCCCCCCCCCCCCCCCCCCCCCCCCCCCCCCACAGTCCCCCCCCCCCCCCCCCCCCCCCCCCCCCCCCCCCAACAAACCGAGCCCCCCC